>CAYGPP010000096.1:6290-15330 GCA_964351885.1 uncultured Marinoscillum sp. | reverse complement strand
AAAGGCATATTCCTTTGACTTGTATTCTTAACTGTGAAAATGGTATTGAGTCCCTCTGAAGAATACTCATAAGTCACCATAAATTCAAACGAAAAAGGATAATATGGACGCTCACCATTATCAGTATATTTTAATGAAATGATAGCTTTTTGATTAATCACTTCTGTACTAACCACCTCAAATGGGATATTATACAATATGCCATGGAGTTGATTATGCTTTACTTCTTCATTGATTGGAAATTGATAATCGACTCCTTCGAAGGAGTACTTACCGTCCTCTAGTCGATTCGGATAAGGAAATAAAATTGACTGTTTGTACCAGGTATTACTAATTAAATCGTCTTCTGATGTGTCCCATAGCACATCATGCAGTTGTCCTTGGCACTTCATTTTAAGAGTGGAAAGTTTGGCTCCAAACCACGGCGCAACCGTTAATAATATTTGCCCATCCTCTATTACATGAATGCGTTCACTGGATTCTGAAGAAGTTTTGGTAATTTCCATGCTTAAATGCTCAAATTTGAGCGGCTAAAATATATTTCAAAATCGTACTTAATCGCAATCCAAGGTATTATTTTTGAATTCCTAAAGAATCCGTAAAAAAAGATTTCATGATGAACAAGAAAAGAAACATAGCTGTCCTCGTCCTTTTAAGTCTAGTTCTCACCTATTGTGGTGATTCGAAAAAGCAAAAGGCTGAGCAAGCGGCTGAGAAAAAACAAGAGCTAGAAGCATTTGTAGAAGAACAATTTGAATATCCGCTTCCAACTTCATTTGAAGTCACGAAGATGCTTGTAGATGCTAATGCTAAATACGATGAAGAAATTACCAATGATCCAGCAAATGCAAGTAATTATGTTGCTGAATGGCAAAAAGCTTTAAATCTAGGTGTGTATGGTGCTGACTTAAGTTTCTCAAGCACTTTCGATAGAAGACAAGAATCTGTTGAGTTTTTGGCTGCATCGAGAAGACTTATTGATGATTTAAATATCTCTACTGCTTTCAACAAGGATATGGCTGATAGAATTGAGTCTAATCTAGAAAAAAAGGATTCTTTGATTTTGATCATTACAGAATCATTTTATCAAACTTACAATTACTTAAATCAGAGTGGTGATGAGAAAACTTCACTTTTGGTGGTCGCTGGGAGTGTTATCGAAGGTTTATATATCACTTCTTCACTTGTAAAGGCTAGTAATTATGATAGTAACTTATTGGCCGTATTAGCTGCTCAAAAAGATCAGGTTGTTAAATTGACGACTTTGATGGAGAAGCATTCTGATGATGAAAATGTAAATCGTGTTCTCCCGTTCCTTAGATACGTTCTATTATTTTATGAGCAAATTGGAGAGTCTAATGAGATCTCTAAAGGTCAGTTTGAGGATGTAGCCACTAGTATTGCAGAAATGCGAAGTACAATCGTCGGATAAGAAGCTAATCACTTCACCAGAAGCCGTCTTGATACTCTGAGCAATTCAGCATATCCCTTAGAAATGTTGAGTTCAAGACTGCAAGACGGCTTTTATTTTCACCACTTATCAGCCAATGACCGAGTCAATCATCAATGCATTAGTTCATCTCTTTGCCATCATAGAAAGCGTCAAGGAGAACAATGATGTGGTAGATTCAGGTGAACTCATTGTAAAACCCTATTTAAGCAAACTGCTCAATCAAGAACTCACCAATGAGTACTTGAGACTCTACTACGACTACCTTTCATTTTACCAAGAAGTAAATGCTGCCTCAGAGGATGAAATCTTAGAAATAGATTCTTCCAGCCTATTGCAAATAGCCAAAATTTGTAATCAACTCAACAAAGAATTGCAGATCCGTGAGCGGATCATAGTATTCATGCAACTCTTAGAGTTGATCAATACGGACGAAAAAGTGGTTCAACGCGAGGATGAATTCATCTCCTTAGTCGCTATGAACTTCAACTTGAATCCCGATGATGTAATAGCCGTTCGGTCGTTCATTATGGATCCAAAATTCAAAGATGTCCCAAGTGATAAAGGGATGATCATTGATAATAAAATGACCGAATGGCCAGAAGAGGTGGCGTGGATGATGCGCAAAAAGGAAGTCAAAAAATCTACAGAAACCAATTATCATCATCTATATGTCGAAAATCTATTTGGAAACCTTCTTGTCTTGTTTATCGAGTCGGTCGGAACATACGTATTTAAGTATGTAGGCCCACTCAACCTTTACTTAGAAGGCAACAAAATAATCACAAAGAAATTCTACATTCTGAAGCCTGGATCTATCATTAAAGGTCCAAACATTGCTTCTATTTATGAGTCAGAAATCATTCGGAAATTCACCGAAAAGCAGAGCAAAGTAAAAATTGTTTTGGCTGGAGAAGATGTTTCTTTCCATTTCAAGAATAGCAGCAATGGAATTCAAAAATTCAGTTTCTATGAAGAATCTGGAAACCTTGTGGGAATTATGGGAGGAAGTGGAGTTGGTAAATCTACCCTAATCAACTTGCTCAATGGTAAGATCCAACCAACCTCAGGAAAGCTTCACATCAACGGACACACCATTCAAGGAGCAAGTCACGAGGGAGTCATAGGATACGTACCTCAGGATGATTTACTCTTTGAAGAATTGAGCGTCTATGAAAACCTCTATTTCAATGCTCGGATATGCTTCAGTGATTTTTCAGAGGATCTAATCGAAAAAACAGTCAGTAAGGTTCTCACTGATTTGGACCTTCTGGAAATAAGTGATTTGACAGTGGGTGATCCCTTGAATAAATATATCAGCGGTGGCCAAAGAAAGCGACTCAATATAGCCCTAGAACTCATGAGAGAGCCTTCAGTGCTCTACGTAGATGAACCAACTAGCGGTCTTTCTTCAATGGACTCTGAGAAAGTAATGCAACTCCTCAAAGATCTGGCACGATCAGGTAAGCTTGTTATTGCCATCATCCATCAGCCTTCTTCAGATATATTTAAGCTCTTCGATAAGCTTTGGATATTGGATAAAGGTGGCTTCCCTATCTATAACGGGAATCCTATTGATGCCGTAGTGTACTTCAAAACCATGAGCACTCAAGTGAATGCCGCTGAAAGTGAATGTACACGATGTGGTAATGTGATCCCTGAACAAATCCTTCAAATCATAGAAATGAAGGAAATTAACGACTCAGGGAAAATGACTGCCATAAGGCGTGTAAGTCCTAGCTCTTGGTACGAGAAATATAAAGTCAACCTGGAGTCTAACCTAAAGAAAATTCGAATTGAAGAAAGACTCCCTCCTTCCAATTTTCATATTCCGTCAACTTTCCAGCAATTTTTAATCTTTTCTAAGCGGAACTGGAGATCCAAACTTTCTAACAGACAATACATTCTCATCAACCTACTGGAAGCTCCAGTGCTCGCATTGGTCTTGAGTTTTTTCTCTAAGTATGCTCCAGATGGTAATTATGTTTTCTCTGACAATAAGAATTTGCCGGTTTACTTATTTATGTCTGTAGTTGTTGCGTTGTTTACCGGAATGTCAGTGAGCGCAGAGGAAATCTACAAGGACAGAAGAATTCGTGAGCGCGAATCGTTTCTGAACCTTAGTCAATTCAGCTACATTAATTCTAAAATCGCCTTTCTATTTCTACTCTCGGCCATTCAAACGGTTAGTTTTGTTTTAGTGGGGAACTATGTTTTGGAAATTGAGGGATTAACCTTGTATTATGTAGCCATACTATTCTCAACAAGCTGTTTTGCCAATCTTGTGGGTCTCAATATATCCTCAGCACTAAATTCGATCATTACTATTTACATATTGATACCTTTCATCCTAGTGCCTCAGCTATTGCTTGGAGGAGCTATGATCAAGTTCGACGAGTTGCATAGCAACATTGCCAAGCAATCTTATGTACCGGTGGTTGGTGACATCATGGCATCTAGATGGGCTTATGAGGCTTTGGCTGTGGCTCAATACAAGCATAACGATTTCGAAAAGCATTTCTTCGAGGTGGAAAAAGATATGAGTCAGGCATCATTTCAGCGATCATATTTTATACCTGAGATGGAAAAACTCACAAGGTATATTATGAGTGATTCGGGTAATTATACTGCATATAGTGATGAGTTTGAAGTCATTCGGAATAGTTATTCGAAAATGGCTGGACAATTCAACATTAGGCAATTCCCACTAATTACTGCTCTTGATCCAAACATATTTACTCATTCTACAGGAACCCGCTTTTTATCATATTTGGATAACATACAATCAAGCTTTCAAAATTGGTATAAGGACTCTGTAACCAAAAAAGATAGTATCTATGAAGAACTCGTCTCAAAAATTGGGAGAGATGAATTCCTTATTTTAAGAAAAAATCACATGAATGAAGGAATCTCCGATTTAGTTACCAATCGGAGCGAATTCAATAAGCTAGTGAGAGCAGATAAACAGTTGATCCAGCGAAAAGATCCTATTTTCAAAGACCCTACTACCGATTATGGAAGAGCCCATTTTTATGCCTCAGAGAAAGAGTTATGGGATTGGCATATTGACACTGTCCACTTCAACATTGCCATGCTTTGGCTAATGATAAGCGTACTTTATATCACGTTAATCAATGATGTCTTAAAGAATATTTTAAATTTCTTCTCCAGTCGAGATCGTTTTAAATCTCTATTCTAGAGAGATATTATGGCAGATTAATTTTTAGTTTTTTATAAAGTGCATTTCGCGATATCTGAGTGATCCCTCCTGATTGCAACGGAAAAACAGATAAATCTTCAATAGCCACCCTCACCAATCGCAATGTGGGATGACCTATTTTGGCAGTCATTTTACGAACCTGACGATTCTTTCCTTCGACCAATTTTACTTCTAACCAGCTCCTCTCGGGATGTTTACGATAGTTCACAGGAGGATCTCGCTCCGCCAACTCAGGAGTATCAATAATCTTCACCTCACAAGGCAAAGTATGATAGAGACCTTTCACGTTGATATCAAGTCCTGTTCTCATTTCATTCAGTGAAGACTCACTTGGAGTTCCATCCACTTCCACCCAATAAATCCTTTGGTGCTTGTATTTTGGATCAAGAAGTTTAGCGTTGAGAACTTTATCATTAGTGAGAAGCAACAAACCTTCGCTATCTAAATCCAATCTACCCACTGGATAAATATCCTTGGCCAATTGATAGATGCTTCCCAGGCCTGGATTCTCTCCTTCATTAGTAAACTGAGTTAGTACCTTGTATGGTTTGAAAATGATAAAGTACTGGAAATTTTTAATCATTAAAAATTCTTAAGTATTGGAAATCAATTCTAAGGAATCAAAAATTCAAAATCATTCCATCAGCCAATTTTCTAATACTGATGTCTTCATCATCAATGACATCTAAACCCATATGGGTCAGATAGATTGTCTTGGCTTTCAATAAGTGCTCTTTTTCTATAATCGTGTGATAGCTCATGTGTCCAGGTGTTTCATTATCTAAATTATTGCATTCGATTACGAAAAGATCAGTTCCTTCAGCTAGCTCGATAAGTGCATCATTCCACTCAGTGTCTCCCGAAAATGCAAATACACTACCACCCCACTCAATCCTTAAGCCGTGAGGGCAAGAAGGTGGCGAATGAGTCACTATCTTAGCCGATATCCGGATTTTATCTATTGACAATGGATGAGAGTCACTGTATTCGTAAAACTCAATTGCTAGCTCATTTATGTATTTTGACGTTTCGGGATAAAGTGCGTCTTGCAGATTTCTTACTTTTGATTCAATACCTACTGGCCCTACTATCCTTAGTGGGCTTTCCCTATCAGTTTCAAATTGCTTACTCAAAATCAGAAAAGGCAACCCACCAAAATGATCTCCATGAAAGTGGGTGATAACGATGGTTTCAATCTCCTCCACTGACATCTCAATTTGCTTCAAACGGATCAAGGTAGATGCTCCACAATCGATAAGTATGTGTCTACCTTCATGTGACAAGAGAAAGGAAGTATTGAACCTCCCATCAGATGCAAAAGCGTCTCCACATCCCAATACTGTTAATTCCATATTGATCGAATTTAATAGTTTTTAAGTCGTAAAGCATTCTTGTAAAAGATACGAATGTCATCAGGTACCACACCTTTTCTAAACATTTGAAAGGCTTTAAAATTTACAAATTGCACTTTCCAATAACCATTTTCTTGATACTTACGTGCTGACACCACTACGTTCTTTGGCATAATTAAATATTCAGTGTGTGATTTCGCTCTGCGAATAAAGTCAAAGTCTTCCATGACAGAAAAGTGTTCATCAAATCCATCCAAATCATCAAATAGCGACCTCTTTACGAACATGGTTTGATCCCCACCTCTACACCATATCATTGGAAATCGTGTGAAAAATGCGTTCACTTTAAGCAAAAGCTTAGGAGAGTCGAATGCGTATCTATAACCTCCTATCGAATGAGTGATGCTCGCGCATTGAATATCTTCAAGAAAAGAATCTGGAATAGCCACATCTGCATGCAAAAAGTAAAGCCAATTAAATTGAGCTAGATTGGCTCCTAAATTCATTTGAACAGGTCTTGAAGCAATAGTGCTCGAAATGAGTTTCGCAAAGCTAAATTCTGATACCACATCTTGAGTCCCATCCGAACTATTCGCATCCACGACAATCACTTCCAATTGAGCCAAATCTGCGTGCTTAGCAAAGAACTCTAGACGCTTGCGTATGTTGTTCCTCTCATTGAGCGTAGGAATAATTATACTTAGTCTAAAATCAGAATCCATAAATAAGCTTTGAATTGTCATAGAGGTGTCTAATCACAAATTATGCAAATTCCTCTTTTCCATTAGTCTAATAGTTATCACAAATCTATCAAGTGATTTTGTTCATTGAATATCTCGATCGTGAATTGACTTCCCGTCCAGTTTACCTGATACAAACCCGTATTGGCATGTGGAAAATGATCCATAAAACTCAGCGGATATCCCAGCATCCAGCAAAGCATGATTCTCATGGCTCGTCCGTGAATGCAAATGAGAATTCTCTCACCTTCATCCTCTAATATTCGGCTCATCGCTTTTCTCTGTCTTAACTCTACCTCAAGGGGTGTTTCTCCACCTTCAATTCTCAAATCCAAATTACCCTCGGTCCAAGCCTTGCAGGTCTCTTGATAGATAGATGAAGTTTCCGGCGTGAATGCTATCCCTTCTTGAGTACCCCAACTGATCTCTCTAAGGTCGGCATCTGACTGAAAAGGGATTCCTATATCAATGAATTGCTGAACAGTCTCTTGGGTTCGTTTCAGATTAGAAACGTATATCTTCTCAAATTTAAAATCCATATAGGAATTAAAAAATGCCGCCCCTTGTTGCTTTCCTAGATCATTCAACGATGAATCAATTCCGCTTCCTTGAACCATTCCCATCCTATTAAAATCTGTCTGCCCGTGTCGAATAATATAGAGTTTTTTCAAGAATTCTGTCTTTCGAGCAAACATAAAAACATTAAAACTCTTTAGTTTGACAATGAATTAGGAATAAATACCAATTGTCACATAAGTATTTAACGAGCGCATTATTTTTGAAGTAAATAAGGACTTATGATTCCTAAGGATATCACCATCGATCAGCTCAATCAATATTGCCAGAACACGGCAGTCTCACACCTTGATATTGTATTTACAGAAATCGGCAAAGATTATCTAGTCGCGAAAATGCCCGTTTCGAATAAAACCATTCAGCCGGTTGGGTTGCTACATGGTGGAGCTTCCGTATTACTCGCAGAAACATTGGGAAGTCTAGCTGCTGGTTTGGTCATTGGGAAAGATAAAATCCCTGTTGGACTTGAGATTAGTGCCAATCATATAAAGTCTGCCAGAAAGGGATTCGTCACTGGTAAGGTGACTCCTGTTCATATTGGGAAGTCGACTCATCTATGGCAAATCAAGATCACAGATGAAGATGATAACCTCATTACGCTCAGTAAAATAACCATCGCGGTATTGGATAAGAAATGAAGGAAACGGAAAAACTTATAAATGACATACTGGTAGTCAAACATCGAAGCGATGCTTTGAGTTTAGTGCGAGCTTGTCTAAATACTTCCTATCCTATAGCCGTATGGCGTCTTCCAAATACGCATAAAATATTGATTTTGATAGGTCTTGATAAAGATGAAAATCAAGAATTTTCATCTTTGGAAGCATTACAGGAATCATTTATTCTTAATAGTTACGATCAAAATCATCCGATAAGTCCAACCATTATCAAAGGTGATTTGATCGTAGAGTTAAATGACGATCAAGCTGAATTAAAAATCAGTCAAAAATTGTCAGCTGAGAAAGTTGAGCGTTTTAGCGAAGACTTGATCCAAGGTTCCGAATCGATAAGAAAGCTATCATCGAGTCCTTGTAAACCTACTGTATTTGAGGAATTGGTGACTCAGGCTATTGATGAAATTCATCACTCAGAGCTTAGCAAAGTTGTTTTGTCTCGATTTAAGGATCATCTATTTGAAGATCAATTTGACTCTGTCGACCTATTTTTAAAACTAATAGTTAGGTATCCGACTGCCTTTTGCTATATAGTTAAGACTGAAGAAAATGGTCTTTGGGTTGGAGCCACTCCAGAAAAACTCATTGAAATTGAGAATCAATTATTCTCTACAGACGCACTTGCCGGCACTCAATTGAAAACCGAAAATCAAGAGCTCGGTGATGTGGCTTGGACCCAAAAAGAAATAGAAGAACAAGCAATGGTGAGTCGTTATATCATTGATTGCTTCAAAAAAATCAGGCTTCGAGAATTTCATGAAATTGGTCCTAAAACGGTGAGGGCTGGTGACTTACTTCATCTGAAGACAGAGTTTAAAGTGGATCTAAAAACTACCAACTACTCCACTCTTGGTAATGAAATGCTCGAACTTCTACATCCTACATCTGCCGTCTGTGGCTATCCCAAAGAATCTGCGGATCGATTGATTCATCAATTAGAGGGGTATGATAGAGGACTTTATGCAGGATTTCTGGGGCCTGTAGGATTTGATAGTTCCACGCATGTCTTTGTCAATCTCCGATGTATG
>CAYGPP010000096.1:0-6280 GCA_964351885.1 uncultured Marinoscillum sp. | reverse complement strand
ATGCAAATATTCTCCGATAGAGCACGGCTCTACGCTGGTGCCGGAATAACCGCAGACTCCAATCCACACAAGGAATGGATCGAAACCGAGAACAAAATGAATACTATGCTTAATGTGCTGACTCAATGATCCACCAAGTAGTCTTTGACACATCGAAGATCATTTCAGAGCACGGCATTGAGACCGTTGTATTATCCCCTGGATCTAGAAATGCTCCCCTGACCGTCAGTTTCGCAAGAAATAAAGATTTAAGGATATTCAATATAGTAGACGAACGTTCTGCGGGGTTCATAGCATTGGGCATAGCTCAAAAAACTCAAAAGCCTGTGGTGCTTTGCTGCACTTCAGGAACAGCACTACTGAACTACGCCCCAGCTATTGCAGAGGCATTCTATCAACGGGTTCCACTAATAGTTATCTCTGCTGATCGCCCATCTGAGTGGCAAGGACAGAGAGATGGTCAGACAATTGAGCAAATTGGGGCTTTGAGAAATTTCGTATTGGGAGAGTTTCAGATGCCAATACCAATAAACGATGACACTTCGTGGGAATACTCCCGAAAGCTCAATGAAGCCATTAATCTTAGCCAAGGTTTGGTATCTGGTCCTGTTCATATTAATATTCCTTTTCGAGAGCCATTTTATCCTGACGCTGATCAAACACTCGAATTCTCTTCTAGTATCCACATCATCAAGAGTAACATTGGGTCAATCGACGCTAATACTGATAACCACGTGTCGGTATTAGCTAAGTGCAACAAGGTTTTGGTCATTGTTGGTCAGCAAGCATGGGATGCCTCGTTCGATGAACTATTGGAGCGGCTGAAAGGGAAAGCTGTAATTATTGCGGATGTGATTAGTAACGTGAAGAATGCCCACATTAACCATCATGATTACTTCTTGGCCCATCTTAGCAAAGATCAGAAAGATAGACTTCAGCCAGAACTACTCATTACGATTGGGAAATCTGTTATTTCTAAGAGTTTGAAGCAGTTTCTTAGAGTTCACAAATCAACCGCACATTGGCATATAGAAGAGAACATTCCACTCGCAGATACTTTCCAATCAATTACTGAGCAAATCTTTTGCAATCCGAAATCTTGGTTAAAAAGTCTCGTTTCACAAAGCCATTCAAGTACTGAAGTGGAGCAAAGCAAAGACTACATTAAGCAGTGGCTATTCTTAGAATCTCAAGCCATTGAGGGCATGAAAAGGCTCATTGATAACCTTGATTTTTCTGAATATGTGGCATTCGTTAAGGTAATGCAAAACCTACCAGATCGCATTGATCTGCATCTTGCCAATAGCATGCCTGTGAGATTTGCCAATATGATTGGGGATGTTTCGAAAGATGTTGAGGTCTTCTCCAACCGAGGAACAAGTGGAATTGATGGCACCAATGGTACGGCCGTTGGGAATGCGCTCGTCTCTGATAAAATAACTTACCTACTCACAGGGGATTTGAGTTTCTTCTATGATCGAAATGCATTCTTTCATAATTATCCTTTGGATAATCTGAAAATTATCGTTTTCAACAACCTAGGCGGTGGAATTTTCAGGCTTATTCCTGGACCATCGAGTCTTGCAGAACTGACACAACATTTTGAAACGCGCCATCACCATTCAGCAGAGTTCATGGCTAAGGAATTTGGGTTCAACTATCAAGTAGCAAATAATGAGTCAGAGATTATCGACTCAATGAAGCGAATTAAAGAATCTCACAAACCACAGATATTGGAGATTTTTACTGATCCTGAGACCAATAGTCGCGAGTTCTCAAGAATAAAAGAAATGATGCAGGATCAAATTTCCCGGTCAGTGAGTTAACGACAACCTTCTCCTTTTAGTAAGTAGCCTTTGTCATTTTTCTCAACTCCAAGTCCAAAAGTCTGAGCTATTAACTCGGTAATTTCGTCAGCACTCTTCTGATCAAACTTGGCAGTGAGTTTACAATTCATTGTACTATTTGACTCAAACTCGTACTTAACACCGTACATATCCTCCACGATACTCGAAACTTCTTTGAGATCGGTACTTCTAAAATTTACTTGTTTCGTCTTCCAAGCCAAGTAATTGTCATCTTTTAAATTCTTCTTCTTGATTCCCTTCTCCCCGAGATTGATGATGCCCATTTCACCTTTCAGAATTTTAATTTCCAAGGCCTTATTGCCAAATTGATCCGGATTCTGAGAGAAAGACACTTGCCCTGAATTGACCATTACCACCACGGAGTTATCTTCCTGAGGCGCATTGACCAAAAAAGAAGTCCCCAATACTTTAACGAAAGCATTTTTAGTATTAACAATAAAGGGCTTATCAGGATTACGCTCAACTTCAAAAAATGCCTTACCAATCAATGTAACATCCCTCGACTGGTCAAAGTCGCCAATAGAAATACTTCCTCCTCTTTGAAGAGTAGCAATAGATCCATCAGGTAATTCAAATCGAGTGACTTCACTTACAATCTCACCGTATGGGTTTTGACTGCTATTCTTCATTAGAGTGAAAACTATCCCCAATGCAATCACTACAGCAGCGGCTATCCTAAAAATCTTTTGATTCCAAAGAGGAATTACTTCAAATGGAGCACCATTTGACGAGTCATAAAGAATACTTGCTAACATCGCCTCATTTGGCTTCTCAAAAGAGCCAGCCACTAACCAAAGCTTCTTATAGTCCAAATACACCTTCGCATTCTCTTCCGAAGCTGATCTCCAATCTTCCACAGACTTAATTTCGTCCAGCGACGCGTCCCTAGAAAAATACTTACTTAACAATTCTTCCATTACCTTATTTACTACTACAAATAAACAAACATCGACACACTCCCCCTTACTTATTATTATAGATTATCTGTCTTCGGATTGTAATCCAATGGAATCAAATCTGCCATACGTTCCCATGACCAATAACCTCGCACAATTAATTTCTTAGGCTCCAAAATTTTTCCAGTAAGATCAATCAACACCTTATCAGCACCAATGATCTCAAGAACCGACCTTTGAAATTTGGGTTTTTCCTCATGCATCAATTGATTTCGTCTAAAAAAGAACATTGGATCTTCTTCTGGTTCATGAGCTATTTTCAAGTATTGTAAACTTTCCAATTCTTTAGTATAAGTTACTGCGAGTGGTTTTTTGGGATCAAACCACCAGACTCCATGAGAATCCTTAGTAACTATATCCTGTGATTTAACCCCAATTGAATCCCTCCCATCCTCAGCCAAATAAAGCAATTCAAATCCTTCTACCTCTAGCCTATCAAGCATTAGGGACTTAAAAAAATGAAATGCCGAACCTTCATAAGTTTTTTGACGATTGCGCTTCCATCGTTTCCTTGTTCGCTTATTTTCAGGTGAAAGATTTTCAAATCGAGCTTTGGCATAAAACTTAGTCACGCCGCTATCCAATCTAAAATACTCTAAATCGAAACTCACTCGATATCCCAAGGCCAAATTATTCACGATGATTGGTCTATCGGATTCCGCCCATAAAAGCATATCCTCTTCATCTTTACCAAAATCAAGAGCATTTGGATTTTCAATAGAGCAACGGGAAGCATTTGCAGAACGTCCGATAAATTCTCGTGAGAATAATCTCAAGTACTTTGAATGTTGATATTCCTCCACCAATGGTTTAGACTGAATTTCCACGTTCCGAAGCTGAGTAATTTTTTCATTCATCAAACCATTTATGCGAAAAGCCTGACCATCAAGTACTTTTAATGGATAGGAGACTATTTCATACCCTAGATAAGAAAATATTAACAAATGGCTCCCTTCTTGCAAACTCGGTAATCGATAATTTCCATAATCATCGGTTGTGGTACCAATTGTGGTGCCATTAATAAAAACATTAGCACCGATTAAAGGCTCCTTGGTTTTATAAGTCCTTACCCACCCTGCAACCTGGGCTTTGGACAATTTACCAGTATTTGAGGTAGCTCTTAATAATTCATTCTTGGACTGTCTGATGATTATTTGATCTGAAATCAGAGCATAAGTCAGACCCGTTCCGATCAATAGAATTTCCAATAATTTATCGACGGAGATTGAATCACGTTTTAATGTGAAGAGACTTCCCGAAGGTAATATTTCCGCATTGTAAGAAAAGTTGAAATTACTTCTTTCAGCAATCCTGTCAAGCACAATATCAAGTGGTAAGTCTTTGATATCCAAAGAAATAAGAGACTCAATATCTTGAGACAGAGAAATGAATCCACTGAGCACGAAGCAAAAAGAGAATATCAAGCGCTTCATTTTAAACTATTTTAAATCTTTAAGTACTTCACGAAGAGTCTTTAAAGCCTTGCCCATTTGCACCTCCACAGTTTTGATAGAAATACCTAAGTGATCTGCAATCTCTTGGTATTTTAAACCTTCAAATCGACTTAATTTAAAAATTTCAGAGCATCTAGGCGGGAGGTCATCAATTGCATCAAAAATCCTCTTTTGGATGTTTTCATTTTCTTTAGGAGCCAAATCACTCTCGGCCGCCTCTTCCATAAAGTGTACCATGTATTGACGATAAGAATCCTTCACCTTTTCATGCTTAATTGTATTGAGGCAAGTATTGTGAACTGATCTATAGAGATAACTCTTGATCGAAGAATCAGGAGCCAAAGTCTCACATTTCTCCCAAAACTTCACAAAGACTTCCTGAATGATTTCTTCAGCATCCTCAGGATCATCCATAAAACGCATGGCGTATGATTTCAATAAACCATAGAATTCATTAAATACGTGTTCGAATGCACTAGTATCTTTGTTGCGCAATCTGTCTACGAGTAACTGGTCCGAGTATTGCAAAAGCTACGTTTATATGATAATTAGTTTGAGAAATCAAAGGTTCAGTTTAACTGAACTTCAATACGGAAAAATAAAGGAAAATTATCTTTCCTCTTATGAATCACGTGCCTTAAAATTTATTCAAGATTGGTCCGGTGATAAGTCCATCTTCTCACAGACTACTTCAGGAAGCACGGGTGAGACTCAGGAAATTTATCTTAGCAGGGACCAATTAGATTATAGTGCAATGACCACCATGATGGCCTTAGATCCTGGGAATGAACTAAAATCGGCATTACTCTGTATTAGCCCTGATTTTATTGGTGGAAAAATGGTAATAGTCAGAGCACTTAGCAAAAATTTAGACCTGACCATTGTGTCACCACAAGGACTCACCGACGCACTAAAAGACATTAAGAAGATAGATTTAGTCTCTCTAGTTCCATTACAGATCCAGAACCTCTTAAATTCTAACCCTAATTTATTAAACAAATTCAAGGTTGTACTTATTGGTGGAGCTCCAATGCATGATTCTCTGATCGCAAGACTCGGTCAATTCACTTCCGTGCGATTTATTCAAACTTATGGCATGTCTGAAACTGCCTCTAATATCGCGCTCAAAGAAATAGGTTCAGGTAAAGATTACCTTAGTCTAATTGGAGATGTACATATTGATCTAGATGATCGTGGTTGCCTCAAGATAAAAGGGACTGTCACGAAAAATAAATGGGTCCAAACCAATGATATTGTGGAACTCATTGATAAAAAGAGGTTTAAGTGGATCGGAAGAGCAGATTTCGTAATCAATACGGGAGGAATAAAGGTTTCTCCTGAATCAATTGAGAATATTCTTGATGCACAGCTTCAATCTCCATTTTTCGTAGCTGGTTTACCTGATGAAGTATTAGGAACGAAAGTAGTTTTGATTATAGAAAGCAATGAAGAGAGCCGTGATACAATTGATTTCTCCGTTTTACCGAAGTATCACCAACCGAAAGAAATATTCAAACTAAATACCTTCGAATATACTTCCTCTGGGAAAATCAACAGAAATTTGACCTTGAAAAAATTATTACTATGAAAGTAAAAATATCCTATCAAACCATACAACTTCCACCTCCTCATGCTTTTGCATATACTTTGGAACTTGTTTTTAAGCCCAAGAAATTAGAAATCAAGTACAACCTTGAATTTTTGAATAGAGAGGAAGTAACAGCTGAAGAATTGGAGGAAGAAGGATATAGCGATAATGATGATTTTAGCTGGAGTGGTGAACTTGGAGAAGCGTGGGTGAACGATCTGCAGCAAGATCTTATGGACGCTGAGCTCGAAGATGAAAGTGATGACTTCAATATCTACCTTCATATAGAAATCTCTGATGGAGAAGAAAATGTATCAGGACTGGCTTTATTGGCTGAGGATTGGGACTATCGCTTACAAGAATTGATACAGGCTATCTACGCTAACGGTAAAAAATACATGCACTGAACCTTTG
>CAYGPP010000095.1:0-15393 GCA_964351885.1 uncultured Marinoscillum sp. | reverse complement strand
TTGAAAGAACTCCTTCATTATAAGGACCTGTTTTTCATACTGGCTTATCGTGATTTGAGAGTGCGCTATGCCCAGACTGCTTTGGGTTTGGCTTGGGCTGTTTTGCAGCCATTAGCCACGCTTTTGATCTTTACATTGATTTTTGGGAAAGCCATCAAGGTCGACACTGGTGAGATTCCCTATCCCGTATTCGCCTTAGCGGGAATGAGTGCTTGGACTTATTTCTCTTTCGTGATGAGCCAAAGTGGTAGCTCTATCATTGGAGCAGGAGATATGATCAAGAAGATCTATTTCCCTCGATTGATTATTCCATTGAGTACTTCGCTGGTTGCGCTGGTTGATTTTGCTATTGCAGTGGTGCTTTTGCTGGTTTTGATGATTTATTATCAGGTGCCTATTTCTGGAAACATCATTTTTTTACCTGGATTTTTCCTTTTGAACCTGATGGCAGCATTAGGCACTGGTATCTGGTTGAGTGCGTTAACTATTCGTTATCGTGATTTCAAGCATGTTGTGCCTTTCCTAATTCAAATAGGTCTATACGCTACGCCCATTGCCTATCCAGTAAGTTTGGTGCCTGAAAAGTACCAGGTGCTGTATCATCTGAATCCTATGGCAGCCATTACCGAGGGATATCGGTATGCTTTTTTTGGGATAGAGACATTACATCCTTTGGCTGGCATTTCTGTTGGAGTAATTATAGTCTTATTTATTTCTGGCATTTGGTATTTCAAACGTATGGAACGAACAATGGCAGATTTGGTATGAGTGACGTAGCGATCAAAGTAGCCGATTTGTGGAAGCAGTATCGGATCGGGCATAATAAATCGACGAGCTTTAGAGAATCGATCAATCATTGGTTTACCAAAAGTGAGGAAGATTATTTCTGGGCACTGAAGGAGCTTGACTTTGAAGTCAAACGCGGTGAGGCTATTGGGATTATTGGTAAAAATGGTGCAGGGAAAAGCACCTTGCTAAAAGTCTTGAGTAAGATCACTTATCCTACCAAAGGACGTGTTGAAATCAATGGAAGAGTGTCGTCTCTATTGGAAGTTGGAACCGGTTTTCACCCAGAGCTTACGGGACGTCAAAACGTGTTTCTGAACGGAACCATTCTGGGGATGACCAAGAAGGAAATAGCGAGCAAGTTTGATGAGATCGTCGCTTTTAGCGGGGTGGAGAAGTTTATTGACACAGCGGTAAAGCACTATAGCAGTGGAATGAAAGTTCGGTTGGCTTTTAGCGTTGCAGCTCACTTGGAACCTGAGATCCTCATCATCGATGAAGTGCTTGCTGTCGGGGATGCGGAGTTTCAGAAGAAGTGTTTGGGCAAGATGGAGGATGTGGCAGGGGCAGGACGGACAGTGCTTTTTGTGAGTCATAATTTGAGTGCAGTTGAAGGACTTTGCAGCCATGGCGTATTACTGAACCAAGGAAAAATAGAATCTGTTGGATACACTTCGGAGGTTATTGAGAAATACTTGAGTCGATCCCTAACGGAAGATCTAAAAAAGGCGTTAGATGTTACACAAGTGATTATTGAAGAGCTAAGAGAGCATGAATATCTAAGATTAAGGATCGTTCTTGACACCTCATTTCAATCCAAGGCATCTTTTTTAGCTATTGATATTAACGATCATTTTGGAGTTACCATTGCGCAAGCCATCCCTAAGTTGGAATGCTTTATTAAACCAAATACAGGAATATTAGAATTATTGGTTGAGATTGATTTGCCCAGCCTTATTCCAGGGAACTATCTAATATCAGTATGGCATGGACCAAATTACAATGAAACATTAACTTGGGTAAAGAATGTCGTGAGCTTTGAAGTAGTTAATACTCCCCAAGTGGGGCGTACATACCCGCATTCAACTAGGCAAGGGCATTTCGTTCCAAAATCAAGATTGATAAAATGAGAACATGGAAGGACATCATACCAATATCATTGCGGGTTAGGCGCGTACTTTATCTAAAAAAAATAGAGATCAACAGAGTATTTAAAATGGTTTCCAAACATACCATGTTGAGCCGGAAAGCATTTGTATCTAATTTACTTCTTGCGTCCAGAATAAACGATATTGAAGGGGATGTAGTGGAATGTGGGGTCTGGAAGGGAGGCATGAGTGCAGGAATGGCAATGGTTCTAGAAGGTAAGCGTTCTTTTTGGCTCTTTGACAGTTTTGAAGGATTGCCGGACGCAAAGGGAATAGATGGAGAGACGGCATTGAACTGGCAACAGGGTAGAGATAGCGATACTTATTTTGATAACTGCACGGCTAATGAAAAAGATGCTGAGGAGATTATGACTATGGCAGGTGCCGAAAATGTGAAAATAGTAAAAGGGTGGTTTGATCAAACCTTGAAGACAGAAAACATTCCGGAATCAATAGCATTATTACGACTTGATGGAGATTGGTATGACTCCACTATGATTTGTCTAGAGTTTCTTTTTCCCAGAGTGGTGGAAGGAGGAGTAATTATTATTGATGATTACTACACTTGGGATGGGTGCTCGAGAGCTGTTCATGATTATTTATCAAAGTATCAACTGTCAGTAAGGATAAAATCTTTTGAAGGAATTGCATTTATAAGAAAATGAACTCAAAATATATACATGAAGAGACTGTCCATAATTTGGATTCGCCAAATGAAATTGCACCAATTTTAATTGATTTATTTCATCCACAATCAGTGTTGGATGTAGGCTGTGGAATTGGCACTTGGGTTAATACTTTTAAACGCTTAGGGGTTAATATAGTAGCAGGAATTGATGGTGATTATGTTAACCGTGAATTACTGACTAAGTACATGTCGGAGGACGTATTTATCAGCCATGATTTGGCCCTGCCTTTCGATCTTCAACGTAATTTTGATATGGTAATTTCCCTAGAGGTAGCTGAACACTTGCCCTATGAGTCAGCTGGTGGATTTGTAGAAAGTCTTACAAAACATGGAGACATCATATTATTCTCTGCTGCAATTCCAGGTCAGGGTGGTCAAAACCATTTAAATGAACAAAACTACGAATTTTGGATAGACCTTTTTGCAAAATTTGGTTTTGAAGTATCTGACCCGATACGCAATCTTATATGGAATAACACAAAAGTGGACTATTGGTACAAGCAGAATATATTATGCTTTATTAAAGAGGGATCTATCAATAAGCCTTCTAAGGTTACGGTTCTTCAGACCCGACACCCTGACGTATTTCAAGTGCGTATTACCAAATTGGAAAGTGACCTTACACACTTGGAGTCTGGGAAAAGCGGAATACTGAATTCATTTAAAATATTATGGAGAGCAATTGTCTCCAAATTTTAAATAAAGACTGTGAATAGCTTTTCAATTGCGATCTGCACCTACAATCGTTTGAACTACCTAAGGAAATGCTTAAGTGAGTTGATTAAGTTTAATCAAGGTAGTGTTCCAATTATTGTGGTAGACAATAATTGTAATGATGGAACTGAGGAATATGTGCAGGGTTTGACTCAAGATTACCCTTTTATCACTTACCTTTTTGAAACTAACAAGGGGTTGAGTTTTGCTAGAAACAGAGCAATCAAAGAATGCAATACGCCCTACCTCTTTTATATCGACGATGATGCTTACCCCCAGCAGGATTATCTGCCGAGGATTTCTTTTCTCATAAACCACTATGATTTTGATGCTCTGGGAGGCAAAGAGCAAAGAATTTTCGAGCGAAATTTGCCCAAATGGTATAGGTACAATTCTAGCCATGACAATCACCCTGCGGAACCTTTTGAACTTAAAAAGGGATTTCTCAGTGGATTCAATATTGGATTTAGGGTTGATACTTTAGTGAATCTTGGAGGATTTGATACTCGTATTGGAATGAAAGACAAGAAGGTTGCTTATGGTGAAGAAACCTTGATGGTAGAAATGATAAGACGGACGAATGGGAGAGTATTATTTGATCCAATATTGAGTGTTATGCACCATCATCAATCAGAAAGGTTGAGGATATCTTGGATGCTTTCGCGCGAGTATGCGGTTGGCAGGGACTGGTGGATAACTTTTGATAAAAAAAGTAATGCTATTGATTTTTTCTACCTAACAAAGGAATTACTTTGGTTAAGTATAAAAGGGCCTCTTGTAAATGTGTTAAAACTGAGGCATAGACATTATTATATTCAAAATTTTATTTTGGACACCTATGGCCCAGTCTGTCATTATTGGGGGAGGATTGTAGGGTCTCTAATTAATAGATCAAAGTGACTATTAAAATTAAATTCACTGATTTTTGGACAGGGTTTAATCCTTATGATAATTACTTTATCAATTTATTAAAGAATCATTTTGATATAGACTTAGTACAAGAGAATCCAGACGTTCTTTTATATTCCGTTCATGGGGAAGAATTTCTGAAATACGATTGCTTTCGTATTTTCTATTGCGGAGAAAATTATAGTCCAAACTATTTTGAATGTGATTTCTCATTTACTAGACATTTCAAATCTTTTGCGGGAAGAAATTATCGTCTGCCTCACTATATTCAATATGCCGATCCAAAACTCTTATTAAAGAAAAGGCCATTTGAGGAAATTTTTAAAGAGAAAACGAAGTTTTGTAATTTAGTTGTTAGTAATCCACATAGTCTGGAGCGATTAGATTTTTTCCACATGCTTTCAGAGTATAAACCTATTGATTCTGGGGGCAGGGTTATGAACAATATAGGTGGCGCTGTTGAGAATAAACTTGATTTTATCCGTGATTACAAATTTACTATTGCGTTCGAAAATTCCAATTACTCAGGTTACACAACAGAAAAACTCTTTGAACCAATGCTGGTTAATAGCATTCCTATTTACTGGGGTAACAAGTTCGTGGGAAGGGACTTTAATGAAAGGAGCTTCGTTAAAGTTGAAAAGAGAAACTTCCAAGCAGCAATTGAACGGATAATTGCAATTGATCAGAATGAAGATCTATATAGATCAATGCTTAAGGAGCCTTACTTTCCGTCAAACAAATTGAATGCATTCATTGAGAATAAAAATGTGCTAAATTTTTTTCGACATATTTTCGGAAAGATGAAGTATAGGCAACCTGTTGCCCAAAGGCTAAAATCAAAATTTAGGTTTATCGGATACTATTCCTATCGGTTTGACAAGCAGTTCCAATGGCAGAGGTATAAAATACATAAGGCCTTTAGAGATTTTTAGTTGTTCAATTGTTCCCTTGGTAATACATATATGATATCATCAACAACCTTAACCTCAAAGTGTAAATTTCTTTTCTCCAATTCAGATTGCAACCACTTGATTGTTGGATAATTCCTCACGCCAGTAAAAAATCTTGCGTCATCAATCATAATCACATACTTCTCCAGTTTAGAGTTGATTATAGCAAGAAACTCATCTTTAACAGGGGCATCAATTAAGTCCCCAAATTTTTTTCCAACATCCGTTTGAAAGTGAGCATCCAGCCAAAAAAGACAAGGGGATTTAATTTCTTCAAGCAAAGATTCAAGAATCCAACCACTATTACCTTGATGGACATGGACATGCTCCATTTTCTTAAATTTATCATCAGCTTTCTTTGCAAGAGGAGGCATCAATTCAATGGAGTGTATTAATTCAAAAACGTCTAGCTGAGACTCTATCATATCACCATAATAAGTTCCTGTTTCGATAAAAGTAGAGGCGCTAAATTTCTTGGCAGTTTCAGATACTGTTGCCTTTTTTTCTAATTCTGTTTTAGGATTAAAATTATTTCCAAACAGTTTTTGATTATATAAACTATTTGTCTTGAAAGTGAAATAATTATGGATCTTGCGTAAAGGGACAAGAATCATTTTGACAATACTCAAGAGTAGATTGATGACAAAAGCCGATACTTTAAAAAATACTAGAATCATTTTGCGAAAGTAGCCTTTATTTTTGTTGAATTATTTCTAGGTATATCCAAATTGAGATAAAAAGTTGCCCAGATTAATCTCGATAAATGCAAGATCATTTTTTGAGAAATGGGAAATACCTCCCCCAACTTTCCCTTCCCGATAGTGATTTTTTGCATGATCCGGATTATTTTTTTTCAGGTTTGTGATTTCTGAAGCTTCACAAGCTTTCAGGATCAGGTCATCAGAAACTTCTCTACCGAGCCAGTGGAGTATTTTTTTTAAGTTTTTGAAGGTATCAGCGTGAAGGTCTTCATATTTAATTATTAAAGTTGGTTTTTTTGAATGAATCCAATGATCTGAATGACTTTTCCATCCAACTACATCCTCCTTTAAACTATCTTCCCATGTGCCATTATATCCCAGGTAGCTTTGTTTCCATAAATAGAAGGAATAGAAACAATCATATGGATTTCTAACTAAATGTATTGCCCTGGTGTATTTATGAGAATCCCAGAAATGTGTTTTAATTATGGATCCATGCGATTTTCCAGGCATAACTCCATCATTTGTAGCACTTCCTGTTTTTTCATGTATTGCATTTTCAATTAGATTTCTGACCCAAGTATTCCCACTTCGAGGAAAACTTGCCAAAGCGATTCTTCGCTTGCCGAGGACTCGAGTATGAAGAGGTAATTTAGCTGACCAGAATAATTTTGAAGCCCAGCTTGCCCCTGGTGTTTTTTTTTGGTTTGTCAAAGGCATGATTCGCTATTTTGATGATAATTTGAGGCTATATTAGGATACTCAAAACCAATTTATCTTGAATCTAAAAATATCCATTATAACTCCTTCCTTTAATCAAGGAGAATTTCTAGAGCAAACAATTGATTCAGTTCTTTCACAAAGTTATGAGAATATTGAATATATCATCATAGATGGTGGAAGTACAGATGAATCAGTTGATATAATCAAGAAGTACGCCAGGCATTTGAAATATTGGACAAGCGAACCCGATAATGGACAAAGTGATGCGATTAATAAAGGATATAAGTTATGTACTGGTCAAGTTATCAACTGGCTAAATTCTGACGACTATTATCAACCTGAGACCCTAAAGACTGTTTCTGAAATATTTTCTGATTGTGAAGCTAAGGTTGTTTGTGGTAAAGGAAGGGTTTTCAATGAGAGAGGGACTGTTAAGTTAAATGCTGGTTCGACCGTTTTCCTGGATTCAGTAGAAAAATCATTTGCCTACGGGCGAATAGATCAGCCTGAAACTTTCTGGCGTCATGATGTATTCAAAAAAGTAATGCCGCTTTCTTTGTGGCTCCATTACTGCATGGACAAAGAGATCTGGATGAAGTTTTTACTTCTTTTTGGGCAAGAAGGAGTGGTGCATGTAGATGATGTTTTGGTTAATTTTAGACTTCATGAGTCAAGTAAGTCGTATCAATTTCACGAGCGGTTTTTGAATGAGAGGAATATGCTATTCTGCAAATTTCTTGTACGGAATGGAGCATCAGTGGCTGCAGATAAAATACTAGATATAGTTGATTGTGAACTAAACGAAGGTTATGATTGGTATTTAGATGCGGATAATGATTTTGTCCAAGGTGCGTTAGTTGAATTTTTACTACTAATTGCAGATGAGAAATATAACAATTCTGATTTTAAAACCTTCCGCATGCTTCTGAAGTTAATCCAGAAAGAGTGTTTGTCCCCTCAAAGTTTAACGACCTATAAGAAACTTATCATAAGATCAAGAATACCCTCTCGTATTTTAAATTCCTTAAAGCATCTGCGCTCGTAGTGAGTTGAGATTTGCAAGAGGGGTATATATATCAGGTGTTATAAAAGGGAGAAGTAAAAAATTGAGGCCGGTTTTTCGGTTGAATTGCTTTTCTACTCTAACAATTCCATCTGACATTATAAGATAGACCTCATATCCATTGTTTTGAACAAAATTTTCAAGGTATGCTGATTTAGTCTTATCAATAAAGGATTCTACCAGTAATATGGGTTTGTATCTTTGAATAGTTTTCGTCATTCCTTTTAGTACTTCAATCTCATAGCCTTCAACGTCAATTTTAATTGCATGTATTTGGGGTAGTTCTTCACTTGTCACGAAATCATCAATAGAAAGTTGATTTGTTGTTATTTCTTGCCAAGCAATTTTACCACCATAACTTGATTTGCTAAAGGATGAGAGTACCGAAGACGTATCTGAAATGGAACCGTTTGCATGAACACTTAAAGTTGTCGTGCCAGATTGTGATCCAACAGCGGATTCGGAAATAAATGTGTTTTTAAGTTTATTTATGCTAATATTCAATTTCAACCTCTGGAGATTCACAGGGTTTGGTTCGAAGCAATAGACCTTGCCATTGGTACATTTCATCGCTGATAGAATGGTGTATATCCCAGTATTTGCTCCAATGTCCATTATTAGGTCGCTAGGACATATTAGGCTAAGAAAGACTCTCAAGTCATTGTATTCGACGTAATCCTTTTTATAAAAGAGGGGTTCAATGATTCCGTCATCGCAAGAACTGAACATTTGAAAGGAGATATTATTCACTTCCAGTGGAATAATTCCAGAGAGTAACCAGCGGGAAGAAATGTATCGAATAAAATAGGTCATGTTACACAAGACGTTTCTTATGAGGCGATTGATGGTTTTATTTTTGCGGATGAGTTTTAGTAGAGCCTTCATTTTTTTGAATATCCAGCAAGTGTAGCGGATGCAAGAAGAATACTTACTAATCTAGCGTAAAGCCAGTCAACTTTAGAATTATTCGGCAGCATACTAATCGCGAATAGAAGCATCTTTTTGGTAGGAATTAGAGTTCTTAAAACAAGATGCTTAGACCAACTAAGCCCTAAGTTTATTTTTTTGTATCCTAGTTCATTGGCCACTTTGACAGTTTTAGCCCCTGATCTAAATCTGCTAATTAAAGCATCCAAGGTGAGTCTATCTTCTTCATTGTGAATAACCCAATCATCCATTGAAAGCATGACTTTGACACCACCTTTCTTGAGTTTTTCTGCTAAGACTATATCTTCTACCCCAGCCAATGGAATACGGTCATCATACCCACCAACACCCTCGAAATCTACTTTACTAATAGAAAAAAACTGGCTACTTAGCCCATGAGTTTCTATAAGTCCATTTTGCGTGTGGTATTCGGGGATTCTAAATCTATTGGTGTGTCTACCCGAATTTAAAATAAATCTACCATGTAATGATTTTGGTAGCCTATTGATTGTTTCTTCAGGATATTTCCAAGAAAAGTTAAAAGCAGTTTTGAGGTGTTGGCGATTAAGGTCGAGTACTCTTTTTATATTTTCTTTATTTACGATTATATCATCGTCAAGGAATAATAATAAATCTCCATGAGCTAATTTGGCTCCTGAATTTCTCGCACTTGCAGCTCCATGTCCATTGTTTGAGATAACCTGAAAGTGTTTAGAGTCAATGTTGAGCTTATTTTCTCCATCATTTATTATGATTACCTCATATGCCATTCCATGGACTGCATCTTTCAGGTGCAAAAGTGATTCACTTAGGATATCCTCTCTATTTTTTGTCGGTATGATTATGCTCAGCATGCTTTAATTTTGTTTTGCGCATGACCAAAGTTTTGATTTACTACTCATCTAACAATCGCACAGTTTCTATTGAAACCCAAGTGATGATTCTTCAACAACTAGATTGCCAGGTGCATTTCATTTCACAAGCCCCTAAAGGATTACTTTATAACGTCTTAGTCAATGATTTAAATGTGATTTCACCTAAAGAGTATCCGACACCTTCAAGCTTCTGGTCGAAGATAAGGCATCTGATTTTTATCATAGACTATTGCCGCTTGAATAATATTGATTTGGTTTTTGGACACCTTCAATACGCAAATATTTTCATGGTTTTAGCATCATTTTTTTTGAAGGCAAAAATAGTTGCTTTTAGACATCACTTTGAAGCAAAAAACTTTAAAGAATATATAAGTGATTGGTTGATTAATTCATTGGCAGAGTTGGTCGTAGTTCCCTCGAGAACTTTATACGAAAGTATCTTAAAGGAAAGGAAAGCGCAGAAAGGGAAATTGACGATTATACCTTACATCTATGATTTTTCTGGATATGCTCAGCCCAATCTTGATGAGGTAAGAAAGATCAGAAACACTTATGAATGTCAATCACTGCTACTTGTCGCTTCAAGGATGATTAAGTCAAAGCGCCATGACTTGGCTATTAGAATGCTCAAAAATTTATTGGACTCAAATCTTGATGTAAAAATGATTTTACTTGATCGGGGACCAGAAGAAGATAGCTATAAAAAACTGGCCAGTGAATTAGGTCTAAGTGACAAAGTGTTTTTTGTTGGTTTTGTGGACAACCTAATCGACTATCTTTGGGCTTGTGATATATTGGTTCATCCTAGTAACAACGACGTAAGTAGCAGTCTAGTAAAAGAGGCGGGGTATATGAGTAAGGCTGTTGTTATTTGTAGGCAGGCAGGAGATTTTGATGAGTATATTGAAGATGAAGTGAACGGAATGATGTGTGATATTGAATGTCAATTCGTGGATATGGTAACTAAAACCGAGAAATTGGTTAAAGATCCAGAACTAGTTATCAGATTGGGTGAAAATCTTAAGAAAACGGTGGAAAGTAAATTTGCTTTTTCCTCAGAAAAATTAAGTTATTATCGTGATTTGCTTTCTTAATGTCAAAGTCTAGACCATTTTTTTCAATTGTCGTCCCGACGTATAATCGAGCGTCAAAAATTCTGTCTACAATTGAATCAGTGATACAACAGGAACTAGATGATTGGGAATTAATTATCGTGGATGATGGCAGCACCGATGATACCGATCAGATTGTTGAATTGATTATTGACGAACGAATCAAGTATGTCCAAACAGTAAATCGCGAAAGGGCAGCAGCAAGAAATGTTGGGATCCAACATTCAAAAGGTCATTACATAACTTTCCTTGATTCCGATGATCGATTAAAAATTCACCACCTGAAAACTGCTCGTGATTTTTTGATTGAAAATTCTAATGTAGATTTTTTTAGATTGGCGTACGAAGTACGAGATATAGCTAAGAATAGGATAGTTAGTGTGTCTGTAGTTGGAGGAGATTTAAACGAAGCATTAATAAATGGCAATTTTCTAAGTTGCCTAGGCGTTTTCGTTAGGAAGGAGGTTTTGACGATGTATCAGTTCAATGAGGATCGTGAGCTGTCCGGTTGTGAGGATTATGAGTTATGGCTTAGGTTATCATGCCGTTTTAAGTTGTACGGCTTAAATGAAATAACAGCAGAACTACATCAACATGGTGACAGAAGCGTCTTGTATGAACCATTCGAAAAACTTGTAAGAAGAGTGGATTTACTCTACATATATTTGGTGAGGGACGAAAAATTCATTGAGAGGTACGGTAGGCATCTTAATTCCTTTAGAGCTAACAATTTCACTTATGTTAGTTTGCACTTGGCTATTTCTAATTATAAATGGTCAGCCATTCAATATCTTATTAGGGCTTTCTTTAAGAATCCTGGGGTTCTATATCGAAGAAGGACTTATGCTATCATTAAGCTGATTCTGAGCTAGCATGTCGAAGATAATATTCTATCAAAGTATTGAAGGAAAGATTGAATCTTCAATTGGTCGAAAAATAAAGTCAAGCTTTGGAGTAATGGACAAATCACTGGAAATCTCTCCAGCTCATTATCACTGTGTAAGTGAGAATTCACAACTTTCCATATACAATCAATCTCCTTTTGATCGACCAAATCACCTAAGTCTAGAGATTAAGCAAGGAGAATCTCCAGAGGCATCCATACTCTCCTTGAGGGTATCAGAGAATGAAACCAGAATAAGTACTGGAAAGTATATCACACAACTTTTCTGGTATTATAAGGATGATCATCAGTTTATTTTCTCGAATTCTCAGTGGTTAATCAATCAATTAATTGATGGTTTCGAATTAAATGAAAAGGCAGCTAAATGGATGATATCAACCGGGTGTTCTGCAGACCATGCTTGGGATAGGAGATTGAAGCCATTTTACTACGGGAGTGAATTAGTAATTAAAAGCAACACCATTGAGCATGTAAAACCTGATGAGCCATATTATAGAATAAATTCTTCTGTCTTATCATTAAACAGTGTGATAGAAGAAGCATTTTTGGATTATAAATTAGCTGATCCACTTAATATCTTGACTTTGAGTGGTGGGTTTGATAGTCGTGTTCTAATAAATCGAATAAATCAAACAGGCAAGGTATCTACAGCTTCTTGGGGAATTAAAGGCTCTGAAAACGAACAAGATACTGACTCATTTATTGCAAAAAAAGTAGCTAACAAGAGTGGGAACAGGCATGTTCATTTCAACTATGATACTGATAAGTTGGATGTACCAGTTTTAATGAAGAAGATGATTGTCGCTGGAGATTTAAGGATTGATCATGTGAATCAATTCATGGATGGACTTAAAATGTATTCTGATTTACATAATGCTGGAAAAAAAGTTGTGATCAGAGGAGATGAGGCATTTGGTTGGGTACCTGTAAGTAACCCTTTCGATACCCTAATGAGTGTTGGGGTTAATCGAGTTAATGATTTCAAGAACATTTCTAAGAATTTAATTGACTTTCAACAGAAGCTTGAATTTGATTCGAGGTTTGATCGGGCAAAAGAGGAGAGTTTGCAGTCTTGGCGAGACAGGCTATATGTTTCATTTAGATTACCCTTTGTGCTATCAGCTTTGCATGACCAAATGACACCCTTTTTGGATATTGTCAATCCTTTTCTTCATACTTCTATTATTGATTATATGAGACATATATCAGATGATGAGAGAACTAGTAAAGAACTCTTTCGTCGATCAAATAAGGGAGTGGTTGATGAGATTGGACTATCAAAATACCCTTCTGTTCCTGAGCCTGAAAAACTTCTAAGCCACCAAGATTTTGTCCAATTTATCAAAGAAAAAATGAACAAAATAGAATTTAGTGAGCTGTTTCAAAGTTTGGACTTAGTCAAGCTCAATTCTCTTTTACAAACTCAGAACTTGAATAATGAAAGGCCTTTGAATTCCAAACAAGGCTATGACCTTAGTAGAATCATTCCCTTCAAGATTAAGAAACTGATACGAAATAAAATGATTGGTTATTCGCTGAGCTATAATCGCTTAGCTTTTAGGATAGCATTGGTGCAGCAAGTGTTAGAAGAGTTCAAAAAGAAATGAAAGTTCTTTACCTTTCCTACGACGGACTCACGGACCCTCTTGGTCAGTCGCAAATTTTGCCTTACCTCAAAGGTCTATGCCATGCTGGCTATCAGTTTCACATCATCAGTTTTGAGAAGGCTGAGCCATTCAGATTGAATGAAAGCGATATCAGAAGATCAATTGAGGATTTTGATATCACTTGGCACCCACAAGTCTATCGTAAAAAACCACCAATCATTTCAACATTACTCGACTTAAGGCAGATGCTTAAGGTAGCAGTTCAGTTGGTGAAAACTCATGGTATTAAAATGGCACATGCTAGGAGCTATCCTTCAGGGTTGATTGCATTAGCACTCAAAAAGCGCTATGGCATCAAATTTCTCTTTGATATTCGAGGTTTCTGGGCAGATGAAAGGGTAGAAGGAGGGCTTTGGAAGTTGTCCAATCCTATTTTTAGAATCATCTATAATTATTTCAAGCGAAAGGAGATCGAGATGATGCACGGCGCTGATCATATTGTGAGCTTGACCCATGCCGGGAAAGCTGAGATCGTCTCGGGGAACCTTTTCAAAGGAAAAGCTAAGGGAATTGATTCTGAGAGAATCACAGTGATCCCTTGTGCTGTGGATCTAGAACTGTTTGATCCAAAAAGAATTGCAGAGCAAGATCGTCAAGGACTTTTGGCCAAATTAGGATTGGAAAAAGCTAAGCAAATATTGATCTACTTGGGTAGTCTGGGAACCTGGTACATGCTGGATGAAATGTTGTCATATTTCCAGCAGTATTGTACCGATCACCCTGATGCTAAATTTCTTTTTGTAACCAAGGATGATCCAGTAGTGATTCTTTACGCGTGTGATCGTTTAGTTATTCCGAGAGATTCCATAGTTATTGCGTCAGCTAGTAGGTCAGAAGTGCCTTTGTATCTTTCGATAGGGACACTGGGCATATTCTTTATCCGCCCGACCTATTCCAAAAAAGCATCATCAGCTACGAAGATGGGGGAGATGCTGGCGATGGGATTGGATTTTGTGTGTAATGAAGGGGTGGGAGACGTTGATTGGCTCGCTCAAAATTCAGGGGCGACTAGTTTAAATGTCACGCCAATAAATGGGATAGACGTTCTCATAGTGAAAGCAGCAAGGACTAGAAGTTTATCAAAATTTATCTCTCTGGAAAATGGACTGGAAAATTATCGGATGGTGTATCAGGAGGTATTGAAAGCTCACTTATTAGAATAGATAAGAAATTGATCGTTTTGATAAATGGTTTGGAAACTGGAAATAGATGAGTCAGAGTAAGCGCTCAAAGTAATGAGACAACCTTTTACATTGCTTGTTTCGGTAATTTTATCAGAAAACTCATTTAGAAAAGAATAGTATAGTCCTTTTTCAAAAGGGTTCAAATTTCCCGGCTTATTAACTAGGACAAATCCAATTGAATCATATTGGTATTTATACGTGAGGTAGGTAGCCAAAGAAGGTGCAAACTCATAATCGCTTGTCACATCGCAGATTATATAAACTAGTTCATGGGCATTGGTATATCTCTGGATTTGATCAACATTTCGTTTTAATTTTTTGCCATCACTCTCAAAGTTTTCCAATTCTCCCCAGAAATTCAAGGTGATTCTTAACAAAAGAAAGACACTCACAATGCTTGTGAAAATGACTTTTAGAGGCTTATGTTGAATCTTAGGAAGCAACAGAGCAACTACCAGAGCGTAGTACAAATACATGGGGTTGAGATACCAAGATCTAATACCTGATTTGAAATACAGGAAAAATTGACCTAGTATAAGTACCACCAAAATAATTATAGGAATAAAGTCTGCCAATCTAATTTTATTTCGTTGCGTGATCAACAATAAAAGAACACCTAGAACGGGTAGGTAGAGCGTTTTTTCTTTGAAAAAGAAATAGGAAATGATTCTCAGGGACTGAAAGGAAATAATAGAAGATTCAACACCTGCATACCCGATAGTATTGGTTCCTAACTTGTTGAAGATAAATGTCAAACCAAGAATAAAAGAAAGGATAACCAAAAGGGAAATATAAATATCTGGGTTTTTTAGAAACTTATCTTTCAAGTAAAGAAGGGATAAATAAAAAATGGAGATAAAGGGCATACTGATCAGAAAGCTCTCTTTGGAAAAACCAGATAAAATCAAAGCCAAAGTAGAAATTACGACGTTTTCGAATATTTCTCGATTACGATAATATCTTGAAAAAAAATAAAGAAATAGTTAAAGTAGCGTCATCCCAATTGCTTCAGCGGGACCTAACCAAAACCAAATAACAG
>CAYGPP010000094.1:12428-15426 GCA_964351885.1 uncultured Marinoscillum sp. | reverse complement strand
TTCTATGATTTCCTTCTAGGTTAATACCCAGATCAACTCGGAAGTAATCCGGAATTCTAAAATCGTTTCGATCAGAGAAATGAATGTTTTGTGCGCCTTTGTAAGTAAAAGCAGCTACAGGTATAGTCACCGGTCTTCCAGTATTGTAAGTAGTATTCAATGAAAAGCTGAGGCGCCTCGTGAGTTTGTAGTTGGCCACCATATTGAAAGTGTGCGGTTTGTCATAGTTGGTAGGAAAGAACTCTCCGTTGTTGACTCTTTCCTCCTGGAAGTTGCCATCGAGCTGAATGAATGTACGCGCATAGGCATAATTGATCCAACCATTGAGTCGTCCAGATTTAGTCAATGATACTTCTACCCCATAAGATTTACCTGGACCTTGCAGTGTTGCTCGCTCAATATTCTTATTCAGCAAGAAAGTTGCTCCTGTTTTGAAATCCACCAGGTTCTGAAGTTTCTTATAATATCCCTCCACTGAGAACTCTACAGTGTTGCGAAGAAAATTTCTATAGTAACCGACTGAAACTTCATCAGCGGTCTGTGGTTTCAGGTGCTCACCAGACAGTCGCCAGGTATCAGTAGGAGAGAGCGAGGCGGAGTTGCTCATGGTGTGTATGTACTGACGCGTTCGGCTCATACCAAGCTTGATAGAACTTAGTTTATCCAACGCATATCTCGCGGAAAACCGCCACTCAGGAGCATGATAAGTCTTAGCTATTTCACCTTTTCCATATTGTATGGAGTCTATTTGTGTGTCTCTATTTTTTGGTGATCCAGGCTCGTAGAGATTCACAGTTTGTTCTCCGAGTGATTGGAACATTACATAGCGGAGCCCCACTGAAACCAAGAGTTTATTGAATTCCAGTTGATCGGATAGGTACAATGCGCTTTCCAAACCTTGCTCGCGATCCACTTTCTCTGGTAGTATGATTGATTCACTGCCGAGAGCTAGTTTTCGACCAGGGTTGATGCTATAGCGCTTTGAGGAGATACCAAAGGCGATTTTTTGTTCTTCAGTAGGATAATATTCAAAATCAGCCTTTATGCTTGTTTCATTCAGCCCAAAATCTTGAGTGAAGGCATTAGGAGCAGATTCATCATAGGTCAAATCATAGGTATAGCTGCTATAAATTCCTGAAAAAGTAGATGACAGGCGATTGGAAATTTCATGTTTCCATTTGATAGAACTATTAAAATTGGTAAAACCAAAATCAGAAAAGGAAAACAAAGTATCAGATGACAACCTAAATTGATCCCTACTCAAATAGGAGGAGGCAATTATGGAGTTCTTTTCATTGATTTGATGATCTATCCTAGTGATGAGATCATAGAATGAAACCCGATTGTCTTTGAATCTGGCATTGTCCACATTGGAGAGTACCCAATTCGAATAGGTCGATCGAAATCCTACCAACAGACTAGTCTGCTCCTTGATTATTGGAATTTCCAAAGTCAGGCGAGTGGTAATGGGGCTGATTCCTCCACTTCCTTTGAATTCCTCTTTGCTGGCGCTTTTGGTCTGAATGTCAAACACTGAGGCAAGTCTACCTCCGTACATAGCGGGAATCCCACTTTTGAATAAGTCCATACTTTGGATGGCGTCCGAATTGAATACCGAAAAGAATCCGAAGAAGTGTGAAGAATTGTATACTGGGGCGTCATTGAGTAGCATCAAGTTTTGGTCTGCTTTTCCACCACGCACATTGAAACCTGCCGCACCCTCACCGACCGTTTGTACTCCTGCTTTTGTGGTAGCTACTTTCATGATATCATTCTCACCGAGCACGATAGGAACCGTCTTCACTTCTTCAATATTGATTCGACTTACCCCCATTTGAGCACTTTTGATATTCACATCCCGATCAGATTCGATTGTTACTTCCTTAAGTGCGATCACGTCTACATCTAGCTCAACATCCAACCTCCCGTTAGAAAATAGCACGAGATTTCGTTGGGTGGTTTTCATTCCTACATATTGAATGAGCACTTGATGCTTTTCGTTAGGCAAACTGATTGAATAGAACCCATCAATATCTGAGGTGGTAGCTTTTAAGGGATTCTCGGTATAGATCAACGCACCAGTGATAGGGTCCCCGGATTCACTTTCGGTAACGTAGCCCGCTATGGTAGAGGTACCGCCTATTACCAACTCGTTTCTTTTTCCAATTTTAAAAACGTAGTTCTCCAAATCTGACTTGTCGTCAGTTTGTCCTTGATATTCTCTAGCAAACACAAATCCTTTAGCCGTGCCCTCAGAAGTGCTTTGATCTGCTTTCGAGGTTTGTCTAGAGTTAGCAATGGCTGGCGTTTTTTGGATCAAAACATTGTTGGTGAAAATTACGCTACCTCCATAGATAACTGAACTGAGGGTGGTGCCTTTTACTACGTCTTGAAGCACCGTTTCGAGAGGTGTATTGGTGTAATTTCCAGTTACCTTGAGCGAGTCAATCCATTCTTGCTGATAGTAGAACGCAAACTTGGATTGATTTTCTAAAACAAGAAAGACCTCCTGGGCAGGCGTATCGGTAAATGACGCTGTAATACTGGGGTTATTCTCCTGAGCAAACAGTGAAGTCAGTGACAACAGGCAAAAGGTGATCACCAAACTCTTCATTTTAAATCGCTGTTTTTGTTCAACAAGGTATCGCAGTATTGAATTACTCTTGTTAGCGAACTTTCGTCATTTTTACTTATGACTAAATTGTTCTCTCTGATATATTTTTTGATCTCTTTTTTCTGCTCCGGGAAGATTCTCCAAAGGGATGCTTTTCGGTAGAAACGTTTAAAATCGTCATCTCGTCCAATAACCAATTTGGTGATAGGCACAAATTGAGTCTCTTGTTCGATTTTCACTATTTTAGTACGTTTTGCCAAGAGCGAAACTTGAGACCCTATGTATATCTCTTCAAAGAAGCCTCTGCCAAGAGTACTTATAGACTGAGCGTAGTTTCTGAAAAAATGTCCATCCAGAGTGAACCATCCTACATTTTCTTGGATT
>CAYGPP010000094.1:0-12328 GCA_964351885.1 uncultured Marinoscillum sp. | reverse complement strand
GTAGTTTCTGAAAAAATGTCCATCCAGAGTGAACCATCCTACATTTTCTTGGATTGGCATAATTCCTAGACTAAAATATTTGAGTTCGTTAGTGTGCTGCATTAGGATCACGTCCTTTTCTATATCGTAAAGCAGAAAAATATTATCATATACCTGTCCTTTGAACTCAATCTGATTGGCTTGCCAATGAGATTGACTAAAAAATTGATCAGTAGTTTTAGAGATGTATTTGATCTCCATATATTCTCCTTGCAGTACTCCTGATTGGTCTTGACCAATTTGCATGTCGTACCAATAATGCGGATCATTGATGTCAAAACCTGCCAATGAGTACTGAGCGATGGCAGCATAATGGCTTATTAATAAAAAAATTCCCAATCCTAATCGGAAAACAACCAAGTATAAATTCACGGCGCAATTATATTGCAGAAACTTTAGTTTTGTTCCCTCTAACGACGATTACTCCATTTATCTGTACAATACTCCTATTATTACTTGGACGTAGATTTTTTATCATTAAGTGAGTTACTACATGATTCATAAAATGATCATCAACAGCTAATTATCTAAAACAGACATAGCTGAATATTCGTAAGTTACTAGAAGCAAAAATTGAGTCTTAACATATGATAATCAGTGGAGATGGGTCGAATATTACTTTTTGTAAGCGTGGATTCAAATATCATGTCCTTATGAGACTGATTATTTCAGTATTGTTAGTGTTAGTGTTGAGCAAGACTTTTGCTCAGGAAATACTGGTAGAAGATCGCTATGATGAGTTTTACGGAATCAAGCCAGCCTTTTACTTTTCCGGAAAAACTGACTTCAATTCCAACGATTTGAATTTGGGGATTGATTTTGGAAGAATCAATAGTTCTAAAAATTTTGTCTACTACTTGTCATTCGATCTGCGCCCTTATCGGAAGCGGACATTGGTCTATCAGCAGCGCAATATTTATTATCAGCTCATTGAACAACGTTATTATGTAGGTACAGGGGCGGAGTATATGCGGCCACTTCGCGAAAGTCGTTTTGGAGTATTGGCTCAGGTGAATATTAATTACACTTGGGGCAGTTACGCAGGAACAGAACTGAAGCCTGATAATGGATGGTTACTTATACCCCGCATGGGATTTTCATATCGGATCATGGAACGCAGTTTTATCAAGACCGGATATTCATTTATAGATTCAAAATCAAATGATATTGAGAAACATCGGATTTTTATTTCAAGAAGTAACATATGCAGAAGATAATGAAGTCTAAAATACAACTAGCGCTTATAATGCTATCTGCCATGCTATTGATACGATGTGATCACTGCGATTGTCCATCTGGGTTGGCTTTGGGGGAGCTGACTATTAAACTTACGATTAACAAAGAGAACCCTGATATTTTGGTGACGCTGTTTGAAGGAAACATTGAAAAGGGTGACACGCTCTTCTCTGAATATTGGAGTGACGACCGGGCCTACTATGAATTACTTCCAGGCAAGAGGTATTCAGCTACGGCTCATTATTACCTGCAAGGCAAGGAGATAGTAGCCATTGATGGGAAGAAGATGCAGACATCTTATGATGAATGTGACTGTGAATATGGGGAAGACCTCACATTCAACTTACGACTGGTTGATTAATGGAATTATTCGTATTTTTCCAAATCTTGCAGAAACTCGCCAAATATATAGATGACCTCAATACACTTGTAGGTAAAACAGTAAGTTGGTTAAGCCTCGTGTTGGTGGCGATTATTATTCTAGATGTAATGCTAAGATATTCGTTGAATATGACCTCATCTGCATCATTCGAGTTAGAATGGCATCTATTTGCTGTCTTGTTCTTACTATCAGCTGGCTGGACTTTGAAGCAGGACAAGCATGTAAGGGTTGACGTTTTTTATCAGCGCTTTTCCAACAAGCAAAAAGCTTGGGTTAATATGGTTGGTTGTTTATTACTATTGATGCCTCTCTGTATTGTAGGTGTGATCGAAGGACTTCAGTTTACTGAAAATGCTTTTGTTTTGAATGAGACAAGCCCTGACCCTGGAGGGCTTCCAGCAAGGTTTGTTGTGAAGGCGGCTATTCCAATTGGGTTTTTATTACTTGGCCTACAAGCGGTGAGTGAATTTTTAAAAAGTGTCCAAACTATAGCAAAACTTTAATGAAGGAGAATTCAGAAAACCCAGAAATTGAAAAAGAAGAAGAAACACCTGAATGGTTGAAAGTCATTCAATTAAACTCTTGGGAGGCAGAACTACTGATCTCTGCATTGTTTTTATATATTCTTTTTCAGATACCTGATGTGATAGAGATGTATCGCGGAGTTCATTTCGAAAGAGCCGATATGACCTATCGGTTACTTGGTTTTTTTAAGGATGCCTTGGTGGTCTTAAGTATTGGCTATGTAATTCACATAGTTACTCGAGGGATCTGGGTTGCCAATATTGGCTTAAGTTATGTATTTCCACAAGGGATGGACATTGAGAAACTTCGGCTCAAGGGAAAATTCAAAGAAGAATTACAAAGCCGTAGATCTTTGGATAGTGCAGTATTGACTTTAGAAAAGATCGCTAGTATGACTTATGCGGTATCATTCATTTCATCCGCTCTTATGTTGAGTTTGGGGATGATCGTCTTTACGATTCTCATTTATGTTGAGTGGATATTAGCTCCTGCTATGCAATCTGGTAATGGAGTGATTTATATGGTTGCGTTTGTCGGTTTGACCTTATATGCTTTACTATTACTGATCATATTTATTGATTTCATTACCAATGGGTTTTTCCGTAGAGATTCATGGGCGGCAAAACCTTATTACTATGTAGCTCTAGTATTTCGAGTAATCACATTTTCGTTTATTTATAAACGTATGCTATTGACCATCGTGTCAAGTTTGCCAAGGTGGAAAGCTCATCTTATTCCAGTATTATTTGTAATTTTTTTGATAGGCTATATGCAAGTCAAGACTTTGTTAGGAGATAATCAACTTTCTAAGTACTATGAGAGATCATTTGTTGATATGCGCAATGAAAATTATGAAAGCATGCGCTACGAGACTTCCATTTTGATTGCGACCATTCAGGATGATATTATTGATGAGAATGTATTGAGATTGTTCGTAAGGAGGCTAGAGGAGTTTAACGAGTTGTATAATCGCGACCCAGACCGAGTAACCCAGTGGGTACAATTAGGACTACCTGAAAAACTCGAAAAGGTCAATGACTACTTGACAGTTAAGATTGACTCAACCAAAATGAATATCTCGGAGTGGAAAAACTATAAACATGCCACCACCTTTAAACCAGGATTTCTAACCTTCATTGATTTGAACGAAATCCAATTTGGAGATCACAAATTGCATATCCTGCTGGATACAGCAAACATGAATGAAAAGCAGAAGGAATACCTTGATGAGCTAGACGCTCCTAGGGTTCTTCAAGCTTCTATCCCGTTTTATAAATCGCGATAGGTTTTGGAGTATTTACCGATCCTACTTTTTTCGGCGATTTTTATTCTGATCCTCTTTGGATTCCCAGTGGCATTCACACTTGGAGGATTGTCGGTCTTGGTGGGGCTTTGGGTATTTGACATTGATTTCTTTTATCTGCTTTCATTACGAGTATACGGTACCATGCAAAATTTTGTGCTGCTAGCTGTACCACTATTTGTCTTTATGGGCATCATGTTGGAGAAATCAGGTATTGCAGAGAGACTTCTCGAAACCATGGCTTTACTATTCGGAAGATTTCGAGGAGGGTTAGCTATTTCAGTAGTGATTGTTGGAGCTATGCTGGCTGCTTCTACGGGGATTGTAGGGGCAACAGTTGTTACCATGGGATTGATCTCACTGCCAACTATGCTCAAACGTGGATATGGACCAAGGTTAAGTACTGGCGTGATCGCTTCATCGGGGACGCTAGGTCAGATTATTCCACCTTCGGTTGTATTGGTTTTGCTTGGGAGTGTCCTCAATGTCTCGGTTGGAGATTTGTTCCTCGCCGCTATCGTCCCAGGTGTAGGACTGGTGGGGTGTTATTTGCTCTATATTGTCATCTATGCCCAGATCTATCCAGATAAAGCACCGAGTATGCCTCGGGAAGAAATCGAAAAATTCAAAGCGGATGGCTTAAATCTGGGATTGGTGAAATCATTTGTGTTTCCGCTGTTACTAATCTTCGCTGTATTAGGATCAATCTTTGCGGGAATTGCTTCACCCACAGAAGCTGCCGGAGTTGGAGCTTTCGGTGCATTGATCTTGACTTGGTCTCAGGGTAAGTTGAACCTGAAAACGCTCAAAGAAGTGATGCGAGAGACTACCATGCTGACTTCTATGGTCTTCATGATTCTAGTTGGTGCTACTGCTTTTTCGTTGGTTTTTAGAGGGTTAGAAGGAGACAAATTTCTGTTGACAATAATAGAAGACGCTGCGTTGAGTCCTTATGCTTTTTTGTTTTTAGTTATGGCGCTGGTCTTTATCGCTGGGTTTTTCATTGACTTTATAGAGATTGTATTCATCGTAGTACCAGTAGTTGCCCCACTCTTTGTGGCTATGGGAGTTGACCTTATCTGGGTAGGTATATTGCTCGCAGTGAATCTGCAAACATCCTTTCTGACCCCTCCGTTCGGGTTCGCCCTTTTTTACCTCAAGGGCGTAGCACCACCTGAAGTAAAAACCAGTCATTTGTATCAAGGCATTATTCCTTTTGTCTTGATTCAGATAGCGTTTCTCGTTCTACTAGTATTATTTCCGGAGATGACGAGGGTGTTTTTGGATTGATCCAAAGTCTCTTCTTATCTAGTTTGGTAATTGATCTAAGTATTATGGACTTGGTACGTTAAACGGACTTCTCCAATGCTTGCACCACATCCGATATGATGTCATCAATGTGTTCGAGACCTACAGATATGCGCACCAATCCATCTGAAATACCAACAGCATCTCTTTCGCTTTGTGATAACTTGCTGTGAGTAGTACTTGCAGGATGAGTCGCAATAGATCTTGTGTCTCCAAGGTTTGGCGAAAGTGAAAGCATCTCAAGTGCATCTAGGAATTTTCGCCCTTGGTCTATTCCTCCATTCAGCTCAAAAGAGACAATTCCCCCACCTAATTTCATCTGCTTCTTAGCTAACTTATATTGTGGAAAAGACTTTAAAAAGGGGTATCGTACTTGCTTGAGTTCGCCAAGAGCTTCGAGATGTTCAGCAAGAGCTAACGCATTTTCACAATGTTTTTCCATTCTTACAGCAAGCGTCTCCAAACTCTTCGAGAGAATCCATCCATTAAATGGGGACATGGCTGGGCCAGTGTGTCGCGCCATAAACTTGATCTCTGGGAATAATTCCTTCGAAGTGACAATCGCTCCACCAATTACACGTCCTTGACCGTCTATGAATTTGGTGGCTGAATGCGTTACGATATCGGCGCCCCACTTGATAGGATTCTGTAGGTATGGTGTAGCAAAGCAGTTGTCCACGTTGACCAAGACGTTTTTCTTTTTAGCTAAAGCGCAAATTTTCTCTAAATCTATCAAGTCCAGCGCGGGGTTACTTGGTGTCTCAATGAAGATCATTTTGGTATTGGGCTGAATGGCCACTTCCCACCCTTCATCATCCAAGATGTCCACATAAGTGTGAGTGATTCCCCAGCGCGGGAGCAGCTTAGTGAGGATTTGGTGGGTGGAACCAAACAAAGAGCGACTTGCCACCACATGATCTCCACTACTCAGGAATGCCATCAAACTTGTGTACATAGCAGCCATGCCAGAGGCCATAGCCATCCCTGTTTCGGCTCCTTCCAATAAGCATAGCTTCTGAATAAACTCGTCGTTGTTTGGGTTGGAGTAACGTGAATATATGTTGCCTTCCTTTTCATCTGCGAAAAGAGCACGTGCATCTTCCGCATCATCAAACATAAAGCTTGATGTAGCATAGATCGGAACAGAGTGTTCTTTCTGGCTCGATCGATCAATTTGATGTCTTATTGCCGAAGTTTCAAACTTTTTATCGCTCATTGGATTTATCTTTAAGTCTTGATGGAGCGACGCATGCTCTGGATGGATCTCAAATAAAACTTAAAATTATACTAGTGAAAGAAATAACGGTCAAAGAACTCAAACAAATGATGGATGACGGAGCTGATTTTCAGTTGATTGATGTCCGAGAACCTAACGAATACGAAGTAGCGGAGATAGGTGGTGAATTAATTCCATTGTCTACCGTGCCTGATAATGTGGACAAATTCTCCAGAGAGAAGCAAGTGGTTGTTCACTGCAGGAGTGGAAAGCGAAGCGGCAATGCGATACAATTCCTTGAGCAGCAACATGGTTTTGACAACCTTCACAATCTCGTAGGTGGAATTCTGGCTTGGTCTGATGAGATCGACTCGAGTATTCAGAAGTATTGATCTTTTCAAAAAGGTATGGCTCAACCAATCCATGAAAATGGGTTGGTTTTTTTATGACCATTCGGCAATGGTTCAATCATCATCATATGCACAAATCCCAAACACACATTCAATATTCCCATTGAATCCCTTACAAATCTTGTTGGGTAATACAGAATATGTTGGCTAACATATATTCCTTAAACTTGATTTGAAAATAAGAGTAATATTCTATGCAGCTATCAAAAATTGGGTTCTTATTAGTCATCTCTCTTTGGTCAGTTCATGCACGTGCTCAAGCTGATCTATTTCAGACAGTACTCAATAATGACTTGGTTGCCTTGTCAACTCAATATCTTCAAATTGCAGAAGCTAATTACCTACTTAGTGATGATGGTTACGGAGTACTTGCTTTTGCTGTTGCCAATGGTCAAAGTCAGTCGGTTAAAGTATTATTGGACTTAGGAATTGATATCAATAAATCAACCCAGAAAGGCACTGCACTCCATGCAGCGGCACAACGAGGTAATCTTGAGCTAGTAAAATTATTAGTTGGTTATGGAGCAGATATCAATGCTACTGACATTCGTGATCAATCGCCTCTAATTATCGCAACACTCAACCGCAACACTGAGGTGGTGAATTACTTACTCTCGTTAAATGTCAACTTGGAAATTCGGGACATTCGTCAGATGACAGCTATGGACTATGAGCGAAAAATCAGAAACGCCAATTTTGATCTTGATACACATAATTTTCAATTGACACTGGGCAACTGATTCAATAGAGAATTTTGGATTGAGGAATGATCGATGCCTGATTTTAACGCAAAAGGGATGTGCTTTAGAGCCAAACTAAGAACTGACAAACAGATCGATTAAATACGAACCGACTCATAAAATTGGGATGGTTTTTTTCGCATTAAGGTAATAACTTGAGGAAAAAACTAACTCCCCGTGAAAAAACTAACCTACGTCCTTCCGCTACTCATACTGCTGTCTTGTCAACCAAAGGTTGACAAGGGCGAAGAACTGCCGCCTATAGCTGAAGTTTTTGAAAGCTATCACCAAGATCGTCTTGAGCTTTTTCCATTAGATGCCACTTACGCTGGAGATGAACGCTACAATGATATTTTCCCCAATAATCTGACCTCAGCATTTGAAACTGAGTTAGAAGGGATGTACTCAAAGTATAAAGAAAAGTTAGCCACTTATGACAAATCATCATTGTCAGATGAGGATCAAATGAGCTATGATGTTTTGATGTGGGAATGTGATATGGGCCTCTCAGAATTGGCTTTCGATTCAGAACTGATGCCAGTAGATCAGTTTTGGTCTACACATTTGACTATGGGTCAATTCGCAAGTGGCAGTAGTGTGCAGCCATTTAAAACATCCGAAGACTATGACAATTGGCTCAGCCGTGTTGATGACTTTATGGTTTGGTGTGATACCGCCATGGTCAATATGAAAAAGGGAATGAGTACTGGTGCGGTGCTGCCAAAATCACTCATAGAGAAAGTGATTCCCCAATTCGCTGATTTTGCTAAAGAGCCAGTCGAAGAAAATCTATTCTATAAGCCTGTCATAAATTTCCCAGAGGCTATTGGTCCAGATAATCAGTCAAGGCTTGAGAAGTCTTATCGTAAGATGGTAGCTGAGCAGGTGATCCCAAAATTTAAAGCATTCAATGACTTTATGATCAATGAATATTTACCTGCAGGAAGAGAAACTTCTGGTATTTCTGCAATTCCAAATGGTGAAGCTTACTACAACAATCGCATCAAATACTACACTACTACCACCATGACTGCCGATGAGGTATTCGATCTAGGTAAAAGTGAGGTAGCACGCCTGTCTTCTGAAATGCAGAAAGTAAAAGCCCAAGTGGGTTTTGAGGGAGATCTTAAGTCATTCTTTGATCATGTACGAAATAGCAAGGAGCTTATGCCTTTCACAGATCAACAGCAAGTGATAGACAACTTCAATGCGATTCACGAGAAGATGAAGCCTCAGCTATCTAAGTTGTTTGATTTGACGCCAAAGACCCCATTTGTGGTGAAAAGAACTGAAGCATTTCGTGAAGCCTCTGCTAGTGCAGAATACAATCAAGGCTCCCTTGACGGAATCCGACCGGGGGTGTTTTATGTGCCAATACCTGATGTGACTGTCTACAATACTTATGCAGATGAAGACCTTTTCCTCCATGAAGCCATACCTGGACATCATTATCAGATTTCATTGCAGCAAGAAAACACTGACCTACCGTCATTCAGGAAACCGCTTTGGTATAGTGCTTACGGCGAAGGCTGGGCATTGTATTCTGAATCTTTAGGATCAGAACTTGGACTCTACACAGACCCGTATCAGTACTTTGGAATGCTAGGAGCAGAAATGCATCGTGCAATAAGATTAGTGGTAGATGCAGGAATGCACGCTAAAGGCTGGACCAGAGAACAAGCCATTCAGTATTCGCTTGACAATGAAGCTGAATCAGAAGCAAGTATTATTTCAGAGATAGAGCGCTACATGGCCGGTCCTGCACAGGCATTGTCTTATAAGATTGGTCAGTTGAAAATTCGTCAGTTGAGAGCCAAAGCAGAAGAGGCACTGGGTGAGCAATTTGACATCAAGGTTTTCCATAACAAAGTGCTGGAATCAGGATGTATCCCATTGCAATTGCTTGAGAACAAAATAGACAAATGGATTGAGGAGGCTAAAATCAATTAGTCATTCAATAAAAATCACGGAACAGAATTGAAAACCGACTCATGAAAATGGGTCGGTTTTTTTGTTGGGTTATTGAGCCCTATTCAATTGAAAGAAGTAAACATTTATGCTAGGGAGCAGCGAAGCGATCAGATAGGGATGTAGCAAATTCATACCTTACTCGAAAAGAAGTACTTTCACATCTCAACTAGAAACACACAATTATGCTTAAGAAGATTTTACTAGGATTAGGAGCACTTATCATCGCTTTTGTACTTTACGTACTATATGGGTTATTCATAGCAGAACCGGCAAGCCCACCCGATAGTGTAAGTTATTCGGATAAGGGGATAGATATTACTGTTGATTATAGTCAGCCATATAAGAAAGGTCGTTTGCTTTTTGGATCCGAAGAAGATGGGGCTTTGCAACCTTTTGGTAAATACTGGAGACTAGGAGCAAATTCAGCAACCGAAATTTCTGTGAGCAAGGATATCATGTTTGGAGGTCAGGCTTTAGAGGGCGGTAGATACAGAGTGTATGCCGTCCCTGGAGCTGATGCTTTCAAGATTATCTTGAATAGTGAGTTGGATGTATTCTTTGGGGTTGCAGAGGCAAATCCGGAGTTGGATATATTATCGGTGAATGCCCCTGTTACAATGAAGACTGACGATACTGAGCAATTCACCATTAGTTTCACGAGCGATTCTGCAACTATCCAAATGAACTTTGATTGGGGGAAAACCTCATGGAGTGTACCAATCTCTAACCAATAGAATAGTATGAAAAAATGGATTCTTATTGCTTTCTCGCTACTGATTTTCCTTGGGTTGACCTATTGGGCTATTGGTAAGATTCAATACCGATTGAATGTAATGGACGTGGAGGAATATGAACCCATTTCTACTTTAGTAGTCCCTGAGACCAAGCTTACAAGAGCCAAATTTCCTTTCGTAGATGTGCACAACCATCAATGGACTATGCCTATCCAAAACTTAGATGAATTGGTAGAAGAAATGGATTCTCTCAATATGCCAGTAATGGTTAACCTGAGTGGTTTTCGAGGTAAATATTTGGAGTGGTCTCTGGACAATGTGAATGAGAGGTACGGCAATCGATTTGCCCTATTCTTAAATATAGATTTTGAAAAACTAGACGATGAGGGTTGGCCGGAAGAACCTCTGCGAATGTTGGATGAGGCAGTGGCGCAAGGTGTCAAAGGGCTGAAAGTTTACAAGGGGCTTGGGTTAACGGACAAAGACAATGAAGGCAATAGGGTAGCGATTGATGATGAGCGCTTAGATCCTATTTGGGCAAAATGTGGTGAGCTAGGAATTCCTATTTTGATCCACTCTGGTGAGCCTAATTCTTTTTGGAAAGCTAAAGACAAAAATAATGAGCGTTGGCTGGAATTAAAGCAATATCCTAGCCGATATCGTGACCCAGAGAAGCTGCCATCTTTCGAAGAGATCATGGCAGAGCAGCATGCTGTATTCAGAAAACATCCCGGTACTACATTCATCAATGCGCATCTTGGTTGGTTTGGAAATGATCTGGCTCGATTAGGAGATTTGTTTGATGAAATGCCTAACGTTTACACAGAATTAGGAGCGGTCATTGCTGAGTTAGGCCGTCAGCCTCGATTTGCCAGAGCTTGGATGATTCAGTATCAGGATCGGGTCATGATGGGTAAAGACACCTACAAAAAGGAAGAGTATTACACGTATTTCCGAATTCTGGAAACCGCAGATGAGTATTTTGATTACTATCGAAAGCGCCATGCCCACTGGAAAATGTACGGGCTAGATCTCCCAGATTCTGTTCTGAAGAAAGTGTATTACAAGAATGCCCTGAACGTTATTCCCGGATTAGATCAGAGTTTGTTTGAGCCGAGTACAGGTCAGGAATAAACTCATACATATCCAGTTTGGATTTCTTTCCAGTCATTCACATAGACTGAATTTCCAGTCAGTTAATAATATTTATGACTTTCTATATTATTGCATTTTATCTTCCAATGAGAACTGAGATAGGAATTATATTTGGGTCAATATGATCCAATTCACATTCAGGTTAGTTTTATCATTTCTGTTTCTTACTTTCATTCAATTCGCATCTTTTTCGCAGGAATCGGATTATGATGTATTCAAATCCAAATCACAAGAGTGGCAAGGAGTGAGGATAGATTCAGCGTTTTCTTATGCAACAAAGATGCTCAAATGGGCACAAGACAATAGGGATCAAGAGAAAGTGGGAGAAGCGTTAATCCTTCAGGGACTGGCATATGGTTATCTCAACGAGTTTGAAGAGGAAGTAATCTATTACCGTAAGGCCTTGAAGCATACCAAAGCCAACAATGATAGTTTGGGTATGGGTAAAGCTTATCTCAATATTGGGGTAAGCTACTTTTATCGTGGCTTTCTTGACACAGCGGCGATTAATTATGAAAATGCACGAACCATATTTGAGCTTATAAAGGATCCTAAATATCATGCGATCAGCCTCAACAATCTAGGACAGGTCTATTCTCGAATTGGTAATATCGAATCAGCCAATGAGGCTTATTTGAAGTCTTTGATGATTAAAAAAATGCAGAAAGATACGGTGGCTATAAAGAATACTTACTTCAATTTGGCCAGCTTGAGTTTAAATGAAAAAGACTATCAACAAGCCTTGAAGTACTCCATGGAAACATTATTTTATTCTGAATATCTGCAAGACTCAGTTGAGATTGCCGGCGCGTTGATAAATGTTGGGTTATCCCTGAATAATCTCGAGCAACGAGACGAGGCGCTCAAATATTTTGAAATGGCAGATAGTTATGAATCTGTACTGTTAAGCGATGAAGAATTACGACTCTCTCTTCATTCTCTCGGAGCAGAGCTTTATTTGAATAAAGGGAATTTGCTTGAAGCAAAAAAGCGGCTTACTGTTATCAAAGGACTTTTGCGAACCGATGCTTTTCCAGAGACTCAAATGAAATATCATGAATTGAAATATCAGTTAGATAAACAATTTGGGGAGTATCAATCTGCACTGGTGGAGATGGAATCTTATATGAAGGTGAAAGATCAGTATGTATCCGAATCAGTTCAGAAAAATATCGGGGAACTTGAGAAAAAATATGAATCTCAGCAGAAGGAACGCAAAATCACGGAGCTGGAGTTAGACCAAAAGAATGCAGCTCTTGCTCTGGCAGATTCTGAAAATCAGCGCAATATTGTCATTTTTGGAACAATG
>CAYGPP010000093.1:0-15480 GCA_964351885.1 uncultured Marinoscillum sp. | reverse complement strand
GTTCTCCACACTATAGATTCCTTTTTCTTCTACCACCAATTGATCATCATGCACATTAAGCATTTTGATGATTCTCTCGGCACCTATGGTTCCCTCCGAAACTCCTGTGAAGAAACTGTCTCTTTTCAAATAATCGAGTCTATCAACGTCTAGCTGACTCGAAACCAATTGATGGAAAAAGTTTCGATGATAAGTCCCTGTGAAAATCTGTCTTGCTAATTCTAGTCGTCCACCAAATTCTTTATTGAGCTTATCAAAGATCCATAAAGAGATTTGCTCATGCTGTACTCCTTTAAAAAGGCTAAACTCTAAAGTATGTGAAAAAGGGCCATGGCCAATATCATGAAGTAATATGGCAATCAAAGCAGCTTCGTATTCCGCCTCGAAAATCATGATTCCTTTGCTCCGCAAGTTGTCCAACGTACGCTGCATGAGGTGTGTAGCGCCTATGGCATGATGAAATCTGGTATGATGGGCTCCCGGATATACATAGTCCGTCAGACCGAGTTGCTTAATTCTTCTTAATCTTTGAAAATAAGCATGCTCAATAATATCGAAGACCAATTCGTTAGGTATATTGATAAATCCATAAACCGGATCGTTAAATATTTTCTTTTTACTCAATGGTAAAGCGGTTTGGTTTTTGTGTAAACTTCGACAAAACTAGATGAATGCAGAAATATAAAATTTTATGGGCTGACGATGAAATTGACTTGCTCAAACCACACATTCTTTTTCTAAGTAATAAGGGATTTGAGATTATTCCTGTCAATAGCGGAGCGGATGCTTTAGAAGAAATTGGGATTCAATCGTTCGATTTGGTTTTTCTTGATGAGAATATGCCTGGGATGACTGGCCTGGAAACGCTCACACAGATCAAAGCAACCAATCCCAACCTTCCGGTAGTGATGATCACTAAGAGTGAGGAGGAATATATCATGGAGGAAGCAATAGGTGCGAAGATTTCTGATTACTTGATAAAGCCTCTGAACCCAAGTCAGATTTTGCTTTCTGTTAAGAAAATTCTGGATAATAGGAGAATAGTTTCGGAACGGACTAACCAAAATTATCAACAAGATTTTCAATCTCTCAGTATGGATGTTCAGGATATGGATGACCATGAAGGTTGGTCAGACTTGTATAGAAAGCTGGTTTATTGGGAACTGCAGATTGGAAGCTCTGAAGATAAGAGTATGTTGGAAATCTTGAATAGCCAACGTATCGAGGCGAATCAACGGTTTTCTGATTTTATAGAAGATGAGTACAAGGAATGGCTTTCTGGTGCAGATATAGATCGACCTCTTATGTCCCATCAAGTGCTCAAAGAGCGAGTTTTTCCATTGCTCAAAGAAGAGAAACCAGTTTTTTTAATTGTCATTGACAACCTGAGGTTTGATCAATGGGAGATTTTGGAACCTGAAATCTCGACCATGTTTAATATCAAGTCGAAGGATAGTTATTACTCTATTTTACCTACCACGACTGCTTACGCCAGGAATTCACTTTTTGCAGGGATGATGCCTTTGGATATTTCTAAGAAATACCCAGAACTATGGATAGGAGAAGATGTGGATGAGGGAAAGAATATGTTTGAGGAGGAGCTTCTCAAGAAACATTTGGAGCGTGAGCGCTTCGATATCAGAAGTACTTATAACAAAATCATAAGATCCAATGACGGTAAGTCATTGATTGATAATGTGCAAAATCTGATGGATAATCAGTTGAATGCTATAGTGTTCAATTTTGTGGATATGCTATCCCATGCAAGGACTGATATGCAGATGATTCGGGAACTGGCACCAGATGAGGCAGCTTATCGGTCCATTACCAAGTCTTGGTTTGAGCATTCATCGCTGTTAGAGTTGTTGAAATTCCTGTCCAACAAAGATGTGAAAGTGGTAATCACGACTGACCATGGAACCATTCGGGTAAAGCGACCTTATAGGATAGTAGGGGACAGAAATACCAATACCAACTTGCGCTACAAGGCAGGGAAGAATTTGGCTTTTAAGGAAAAGGGAGTGCTATCATCAAGAAACCCATCCGAACTTGGTTTACCGCAAGTGAATATGAGTACTTCGTTTGCGTTTGCAAGGGAAGATTTTTTCTTTGCTTATCCGAATAATTACAATTACTACGTCAATTTTTATAAGGATACTTTCCAACACGGAGGGATTAGTATGGAAGAAGTAATTGTACCATTGATAGAGCTAGAGCCAAAGTGAAATCACTTGAAATAGCAGGGGAAGATCAACTACCAGAAGTAGCTCGTGAGATCTATCCTTACTTGAAGGATTATAAAGTAGTTTGCTTCAACGGTGAGATGGGAGCAGGAAAAACAACATTCATAAAAGTGCTGTGCGAGCAATTGGGTGTAAAAGATGCGATGAGTTCCCCTACATTTTCTATCGTCAATGAGTATCTGGGGGGTGATGATCACCCGATCTATCACTTTGACTTTTACAGAATTGAGACTCAGCGAGAAGCAATTGATATAGGAGTGGATGAGTATTTGTATTCGGGAGATTTGTGCTTTTTGGAGTGGGCTGAGAAGATAAATGATTTATTACCTGAAGCGTACCTTGAAATTAGTATTAAATTAGTGGGAGATAATAGACGTGAAATAACGATCTCTCCAAATGGCGGATAAAATGAAATCTGGCTTTGCTAAACTCGCACGCGAGCAAAGTCTCTACCCACAAGAAGCACCTGCAAAAGTGAGAAAAGGAGCTAAGTCACTTTTTATTGGGGTACCAAAAGAAGCTTCGTTTCAAGAAAGTAGGGTTACACTCAAACCAGAGTCAATTGAAGTATTGGCTGCAAATGGTCACGACATCTGGATTCAGGCTGGAGCTGGTAAGACGGCTAATTATCTCGACAATCAATACAGTGAAGCTGGCGCGCAGATTGTTCAGTCTGCTGAGGAGGTGTTTAAAGCAGATATTATTCTGAAAGTTGAGCCACCGACTTTTGAAGAAATAGGATATCTGAATGATGGTGCAACTATTTTTTCGGCGTTTCAGTCAGGTAGCCAATCTGTCGAATTTATTCAAGCATTGAATCGAAAGAAAATCACGGCGATTGGTTACGAATTCATTGAAGACAAAGTAGGGGGATTACCACTAGTCAGGGCAATGAGTGAAATAGCTGGGAGTACGTCAATGTTGATTGCGGCAGAGCTATTGAGCAATACCAATGGAGGTCAAGGAGTAATACTTGGTGGAATCTCTGGCGTACCTCCGACTCAAGTGGTGATACTTGGAGCAGGCACGGTGAGCGAATACGCTGCTCGTGCTTGTATTGGACTGGGCGTTGATATCAAAATCTTCGATAACCACATTTATAAGCTGCGTAGAATCAAACACGCACTTGGTCAACAAATTCATACTTCCACAATTGACAATGCCGTATTATTAGACGCGCTAAGTAGAGCAGATGTAGTAATCGGTGCGATCAGGGCCGAGAAAGGTCGTAATAAATGTGTGATCACTGATGAAATGGTTACAAGTATGAAGCCTGGGTCGGTCATTATTGATGTAAGTATCGACCAAGGCGGTTGTATTGCGACGAGTGAGATCACGACTCACCACAAACCTACTTTTATCAAGCACGGAGTAATTCATTACGGTGTGCCGAATATTGCTTCTCGTGTTTCCAGAACAGCGTCGATCGCCATCTCAAACATTTTTACACCGATACTCATGCAAGTAGGTGATGTAGGCGGAATAGACGAAATGCTTTTTAACCATCCGTGGTTCATGAAAGGTGTGTACACTTATAGAGGAAGCGTCACCAATATCCACCTGGCCAGAAAGTTCAGTCTTGGTTACAAAGACCTGAACCTTCTGATGGCAGCAAGATTCTGATTATCCCAACGAGGCGATACTAGTCTCTAGTGAGGATATTTTTGCCTCAGCGTCTGCCAGTTTCTTTTTCTCAGCAGCCACAACTTGCTCAGGCGCGTTATTCACAAAGCGCTCGTTGCTTAGTTTTTTCTCGACTGAAATCTTGAAGCCCTTGGTATAGTTGAGTTCCTCGGTCAATTTGGCGCGCTCTGCATCAACGTCAATTTCTTCAGTGACAGGCACGAATAATTCATGCCCACCAGTTACGAAACTGAAACAGTTATCTGGTTTTTCCTCGGTGAAGGTCAGTTCCCCTATGTTGGCCATTTTCTTAATCGCTGAACCAATTAGATCTATTTGAGCGTGATTGCCTGATTTAATCATAAGATTTAGCGCCTCTCTTGGAGAGATACCTTTACTACTTCTCAGATTTCTGATATTTGAAATGATCTCAAACAAGAGTTCTCCCGACTTTAACAACTCTTTATCATAAGGCTGCTGAGATGGCCATTCAGCCACGATTAAGCAATCATCTTCATCTCTCTCACCTATGCTATGCCAGATTTCCTCTGTAATAAATGGCATGAACGGGTGAAGTACTTTGATGGCTTTTTCGAAGAGAATAATAGTCGCATCGTAAGTCTTTTGATCAATAGGTTGCTCATAAGCAGGCTTGATCCACTCCAGATACCAGCTACAGAAGTCATTCCATATCAGCTTGTAAACAGTCATCAAGGCATCTGAAAGACGATACTTAGAGAAGTGATCCTCCATTTCAGTTAAAGCCTGCTGATATCTGTTTTCAAACCAAGTGATTGCCAATTCATTCTCGACCGGATGATCAATGTCTTTCACTTCCCAGCCTTTCACCAGTCTGAACGCATTCCAGATTTTATTAGAGAAGTTCCTTCCTTGTTCTACAAGTTTTTCATCAAATAGTAAATCATTTCCCGCAGGAGAGGAGAAGAGCATTCCTGTTCTTACACCGTCAGCACCATATTGCTTGATTAAATCCAATGGGTCAGGAGAGTTCCCCAACGATTTGGACATTTTGCGTCTTTGCTTGTCTCTTACGATTCCAGTTAGATATACATTTTTGAATGGCTTTTCGCCTTTGTATTCGTATCCAGCGATGATCATACGAGCTACCCAAAAGAATAAAATCTCTGGAGCCGTCACAATTGTATCAGTAGGGTAGAAGTAGTCTAATTCAGCATTCGTTCCTTTTTTTATTTTGCCTGTTTCAGCATCGAATGAATCCTTATTGAACCCATCAAACACCGCCAGAGGGAATAACCAAGAAGAAGCCCATGTGTCTAATACATCTTCATCCTGCTTTAAGTCAGCTTCTGACATACTTTTTCCACTTTTGGTAGTAGCCAATGAAATAGCTTCCTTAATTGTTTTTGCTACTACATAATCATCCTCGCCTTCACCATAGTAATAGGCAGGAATTCTCTGTCCCCACCACAGTTGACGTGAGATACACCAATCACGCACATTTTCCATCCAGTGATTGTAGGTGTTTTTGAATTTGGCTGGATGAAGCAAAATTTCATCTTCCATCACCACCTTGTGAGCGGTTTTGGATATGTCTTTCATATTGATGAACCATTGAAGTGAAAGCTTAGGCTCAACCACTGTATTGGTTCTCTCCGAGCGTCCGATTCTTGTCGTGAAATCCTCTTCTTTGATCAATAGATCAGCCGCTTTCAAATCCTTTACGATTTGTTTTCTAACTCGGAATCGATCCAACCCAACATACGCTTCTATGCCACAATTCTCGTTGAGTGTACCATCGTTGTTGAGGGTATCAATGACTTCAAGACCGTGTCTCTTTCCAATTTCGTTATCATTGGGATCATGAGCGGGAGTTACTTTAAGGCAGCCTGTTCCAAAGTCTAACTCTACATATTCATCTCCAATGATCGGAATTTCTCTATTTACAAAAGGAACAATCACTTTTTGACCGATAAGGTGAGCGTGCCGTTCGTCATTTGGATTCACAGCGATCGCAGCATCTCCTAGGATGGTCTCTGGCCTTACTGTTGCAATTGTAACCGAATCCTTAGAGTCTTTGATTTGGTATTTTACATAATATAGTGTTGCTTGTTCTCCGCCTTCTTTATAGATCACCTCTTCATTGGAAAGCGCTGTTTGCGCTTCACAGTCCCAGTTGATCATTCGCAAGCCACGATAAATATAGCCTTTCTTATGTAGATCCAAGAAAACATCAATTACGGCCTGATAGTAGCCTTCATCCATGGTGAAAGCCGTCCGGTCCCAGTCGCAAGAAGCCCCCAATTTCTTGAGTTGTTCGAGGATAATTCCACCGTATTTTTCTTTCCACTCCCAAGCATGTGTCATGAATTCGTCCCTTGTGAGATCACTTTTCTTGATTCCTTTTTCTCGCAGCATGGCCACTACCTTCGCTTCAGTAGCAATGGAAGCATGATCCGTACCGGGTACCCAGCATGCTTCTTTTCCTTCCATTCTCGCCTTGCGGATTAATACGTCTTGGATGGTATTATTCAGCATGTGACCCATATGCAGCACTCCAGTCACATTAGGTGGCGGTATTACGATGGAAAAAGGCTCTTTATCAGGGTTAACACTTGCTTTGAAGAATCCTTTATCTAGCCATGTTTTATACCACTTTTCTTCGGTTTGGATAGGATCGTATTTTGCTGATATGCTCATTGGGATAGTTAGTTTTTCGATTGCGAAAATTCAAACCGCAAACTTAATTCTTTAAAGTAAAGTGGATTAGTAAATCTCTAAGGATAAATAAATATTGTAATAAATTAAATCCAAGTAGCTTTAATACCTCGTATGTCTGTCAAATCAACCTCAATAAACTTTAGATCATGAATACAATGGATTTACCCAATAGCGCAGCAACTGTTGAAAAAGGACACGGCATAAGTCAAGAAGTTTCGTGGAAACAGCTCCTGAGTTTGACCTTGCTTTATGCTTCAGTGATTATAGGCTGGATCGCTTACTATAACTATCAGCCAATACTTCTGGAAACCTATAATTTTACCGATCTCACACTTTTCCTTTTCATAGTTCAGGGTATCATTCTTGTCATTACACCAATGATTGCAGGGAAGTTGGGGGACAAATACAGAAAAACTGCTGGTAGAAGACTGCCTATTATATCCGCTGGGGTAAGTTTAGCGGCTATGATTTTCATGGCAACAGCCTTTACACTGTTCACTGATCCTGGACCAATATTTAGATGGATTTTACCTGGATTAATCACCATATGGTTATTCTCAATGGCGCTTTTTACCAGTCCAGCGATTTCGACCATTGAGCTTTTTGTACCTGCCAATCGCTTGCCTACGGCTATGGCCATGTTGACCATAGTTTATGGTTTACTTTACGCAATAGAGCCAATAATCGTGGATATCATCAACTTTATCGGAGCTCCTTTGACATTTGCTGTTGGTGGCATAGCAGTATTCTTTAGTGGATTACTGATGAAGAAAAATTCCAAGGAGATTATTGATGTACCAGTCAAGACAGAACTGGCTAAGTCAGATTATACTTATGCTTTTGTTTTGGGAGCAGCTTTGGGACTTGCTACAACCTTATTATTCAATTTTTTCCCTGGCTGGTTCGAAGAGAAAGATTTTCATATTATGGGTATTTCTGGTGATGCAGCTGTTTCCTTGATCTTAGCCATCGTAGCGATCCTATCGCTTCCGTTGAGCAAGTTTGCAGAGAGTCGATCTATCTACATGACTATTTTGTTAAGTATTATCGCATCTTTTGCCATTATTGGAAGCATCTATGCCTTTGATAATTATTACCTACTCATCCTTTTGACTGTTTTGTTCGCTGTATTCTATTCACTTATGTCAGTAAGCTTTCTGCCATTGGCTTTAACTGTGGTGAAGGATAGTAACAAAGTTTTCGGTGTGGGTGTCTTCTTCGCAGGATTCGAACTTCCGAACGGAATAATAGAGGCATTTTTAGTCGCTGTTGACAAATTCTAATAGGCAATATTTGACAAGGGTAGGTAGGCTTCATATCATTGTAATGCATTAACTCCAATACCCAATGATAAAAGCCAACGATCCTACCCTGAAATCTTGGATTCAAGTTGCACCGGACTCTGATTTTTCAATCCAAAACTTACCTTTCGGTATAGCGGAATGTCATGGAAATATATTCGCTGCGTCAGCCATAGGGGAGTACGTCATTAATCTGGAAGCACTTCACAGTTATAGCTTGCTGTCAGGTATTGATTTGCCAAAAGGAATATTTACAAAGGCCTTCCTGAATGATTTTATAGAACTGGGGAAGCCAATCAACCGAGCGGTGAGAAATCGGCTGTCTGATTTACTGCAATTTGAGAACAACGAATTGTCCAATCACGCCAAGCGATCAGAAATACTTCTGCCGATGACTGAGGTCAAGATGCAATTGCCTGTAAAAATTGGAGATTATACTGATTTTTATTCGAGTGAACAGCATGCCTATAATGTTGGATGCATGTTTCGCGATCCAGATAATGCATTAATGCCAAACTGGAAGCACATACCAGTCGGCTATCATGGGAGAGCTAGCAGCATTACCGTTTCAGGTACGCATTTCCACAGACCAAAAGGCCAAACTATCGAGCCGAATGCAGATTTGCCAGTATTTGGTCCCACTAAAAGACTAGACTTTGAACTGGAAATGGGTTTTATCACTGGTAAGTCCAATCCCCTTGGCTCGTCTATTTCAACCGAGGAGGTTGATGATTACATCTTTGGCTTTGTGTTATTGAATGACTGGTCTGCGCGTGATATTCAGAAGTGGGAATACGTGCCGCTGGGACCATTTTTGGCTAAGAATTTCTTCTCCTCAATTTCCCCATGGATTGTGACCATGGATGCTTTGGAGCCATTCCGTGTGGCTGGCGTAAAACAAGATCCAGCAGTTTTGCCATATTTGAAAACGACTGGTGATCGGAATTTTGACGTCAACCTAGAAGCGATTATTAAGCCAGATAAAAGTGAGGAATGTTTGGTTTCCCGGTCGAATTTTAGGCACATGTATTGGAATGTTAACCAACAATTGGCTCATCATACAGTGAATGGTTGTAATATCAATGTAGGCGATATGTACGCTAGTGGTACGATCAGCGGACCAACTCCAGATGCTTACGGGAGCATGCTAGAACTTGCTTGGAAAGGGACTAAACCAATAGCCATGCCTGATGGAACAGAGCGGAAGTTTATTCACGATGGAGATACGGTAATCATGAGAGGTTATGCCGAACGAGATGGAGTGCGGGTTGGTTTCGGAGAAGTGAGCAATAAAGTATTATCAGCTAAAAAGTAATGAAGACCATAAACCCATCAGAAATTTCTACGGTTGAATTGCACCAGATTTTACTTGGTACAATTACACCAAGGCCTATAGCATTTGCTAGCACGATCTCATCGAAAGGAGAGGTGAATTTGAGTCCTTTTTCCTTCTTCAATGTATTCAGTGCCAACCCACCAATCCTCATATTCTCTCCGGCGAGAAGAGTGCGAGACAATACCACTAAGCACACTTTAGATAATGTTCACGACATAGCTGAGGTGGCAATCAGTATTGTGGATTACGAGATGGTGCAGCAGGTTTCTTTATCTAGCACGGAGTATGATAGAGGAGTGAATGAGTTTGAAAAGTCTGGATTTACAGAAGAAAAGAGTGAGTTAATCAGACCTCCATATGTAAAGGAATCGCCCGTATCATATGAGTGTAAAGTGTTGGAGGTTAAATCTTTGGGTGAGAATGGAGGAGCTGGAAACTTGGTGATTTGTGAGGTAATCATGATACACATGGCAGATCACATATTTAGTGATGGTCAGATCGACCCATTGAGACTTAATCCAGTAGCAAGACTTGGAGGTAATTGGTACAGTAAGATTACACAAAAGAGCCTTTTTGAAGTGGCGAAACCTCTCAAGAATAAGGGAATTGGAATAAATCAGATGCCTAAATCTATTAGAAATAGTGCTATACTGAGCGGTAATCAACTAGGCATTCTTGGAAACGTGGAGCAATTACCTAGTGAGGATGATACTAATGATTTCTCAACACTACCCGAATTGAGTGCTATTCTTCAAGATGCAGATGCCGATCCTGACCAAGTGATTGATGAATTGCACAAGCTAGCGGCTAAGTTTCTCGATGATGGTGAGGTTGAGTCTGCTTGGAAGACGCTCCTCCAAGAATACTAGCAAGAATCACAATTATTCATGTTTTCAGTGCGTTATACCTATAATGAGGTAATGCTTTTCTGTTAGATTTTCTTCATTTTTACATTTAGTTTAAGACATCTCAAATGAGTAGCAAGTATTATCAACTTATGGATACTACTTTCTGTGCCTTAATTAGTAATCAATGAAGAAACTCATACTTGTTATTACCTGTGTCATCTTCATTTTTCTTGATCTCCAAGCTCAGGATATCAGGTTTACGCAGTTTTATCAGGCGCCACTTCATCTCAATCCAGCTTTTACAGGCTCTACGGGTGTAGCCCGTATTGGCACAAACTTGAGAAGACAAGGTGATACTGAAGAGTCCTCATACAGCACATTTTCTGCATACGCCGATTATTATATTAGAGATTTTTCTTTGAGTGGTGGATTGTTGTTTTTATCTGACGAAGATGATTTTTCGGGATTTACTATGCGAAGTATAGCATTACCTATTAGCTATGACTTTTCTGTGAATAAGAAAGTGACCATCAAACCTTCACTTCAGGCATCCTATGCAATTCAAGGAATAGATTTTAGTCGTTTTCTCTTTTCAGATCAGATAGATTCTGATGGTATTATTTCAGGCGGTAGTTCCGAACCATTGGCGGTGAAGAATAATGTTGGCTATTTTGATGTCTCTGGAGGTGTCTTGGCATTCGGAGAGAATTGGTGGTTTGGGTATGCGATGCATAACCTGTTGCAAAACAACGTGTCTTTTATTCAAGGGGGTGAATCAATATTAGCTACTCGATATTCTGTCCATGGAGGAATTACAATAGATTTTACAGCTCCAGGAAGAAGAGCAAAAACGAGAAAGACACTGATGCCAACGTTTAGCTACATCAGTCAAGGTGGGTTTAGCCAGCTAGATGCAGGTGTGATCGCACAATATGAACCGCTCTTGGTTGGAGTACTCTACAGAGGTATCCCAAATCCACTAAGCGATGGAGAGTATGCAGCGGCCTCATTCATTTTAGGGTTGAATAAATTTGATCTCTCTATGGGGTATAGCTACGATTTACCATTGAACGATCGGATAATAGCAGGAGGAATCCATGAAATAACCATCTCTTTTCTTTTTGACCCTAGCGATCCGGGAGCTACACCTAGATCCGCGAAGCGTCTAAAGTGTCCATTACCGTATTAATCTAGCAAAGAGAAATGAAGCATTATATCTATACAATTCTATTCTCCTTAGTTAGCATAAGTGCTCATGCGCAGAATTGGAATTTTAGCGTTACTCCAGTACCAGAAACGTGTTTCATGTCTGGAGATGGCTCCATTGACATTACCATGAGTGGTACACTCAGTGGTCGGACGTTTACTTGGGAGATTTTCGCAGCGTCAGATCTGACCAAATCAACGTCTTTGGGGGATGGAAACGTAGGAGCAACGAACCCCGATATTTTTCAATTTTTAGATACTGGCACTTATTTGGTAGTTGTAAGTCGGGTAGGAAGTACGGAAAAGCGAGAACGGCAAACTACTGTTGGAGGCTCTGAATCGTCCATTGTTGTCACAAAATCAGTCACTTCCCAGAATCTTTGTAATGGAGGGAATAGCGGAGCTGTCACAGTCACAGCTACCGGAGGTAGTGGTGTTTATGAATACGGATTGAGTTTCGGAGAAGGAGCAACAAGTCCTAATCTCGCCGATTTCAGTGATAATGGTGGCTCATTTGAAGGATTAGCTAAAGGAACTTATAATGTCTGGGTAAGAGATGAATTTGGTTGTGAGAAAAGTGCTGATTCTGAATTTGCTATTACTGAACCAGCTTCAATTTCGATTAAAACCGATACTATCAATGCAGATTGTAATAATACAGGCGGTCAAATTTCTTTGTTAAGTATTGCAGGGGGAACGCCATTTTCCCCTGGTGCAGCCGGTCCTTTCAATTATAATGTGGAATGGTTTGATGATGAAGGAACGCAGTTAACCGCATTTGATAATAACGCTACCTTGGAAGGACTTGATTCTGGACAATATTCCGTTATTATCACAGATAAAAACGGATGTAATGGATCAGCGAATTTTCAGTTATCAAAAGGATTTCTGTTTGAAACAAATAGCATTCAAAATGTGTCTTGTGCATTTGAGCAAGATGGGTTTATTCAAGTCAAATTAGGTTCTGATAGTGAGAACGACGAAGCTCCTTTTGAACTACGAATATTTGACGGTGACAACAATGAGATTACCGCACAGCGAAAGTCTAATGTTCCTTCAGATTCATTGGTTGTATTTAGTGGTCTGGGCCCCGACACTTATAGAATAGAAGGTGAAGCGAGTACTGGCTGTACGCTTGAGCTTACAGAGACGCTTACTCAGCCAAATGCACCCAAACTAGACAATGCTACAATGTCTCCAGTAGCGTGTAAAACCGAAAGTACAGGGTCAATTACTTTTGAAGTTTCTGGTGGATCAGGTTCTGGGTATGAGTATTCTATCAACGGAGGAGTTGATTATTCAAGTAATCCTGAAATCACAGGATTAGCCGCTGGTGCTTATGATTTGTGGATTAGAGATGATAGTAATTGTGCTGTGGATGTTGCAAATACTACCATAACTGAACCGGCCCGACAATGGGCATTGGAGCAAGTTGTCAGTACGGATATTACCTGCAATGGAGCGAATGATGGAATTTTCACTTGGAGGTTTAACGCTACTCTTCCTAATTCAACTGATCCAATAGTAGAAGATGCGAATATCAAATGGGTGGATGTAAATACTGATGAGGTCGTTGCTACAGGATTGTTCTCCAAGACAGACTTAGAAGAAGGTGAGTATCGTGTGGATGTTACAGCTAATTCTGGTTGTATGCGTTCCTTGAGCTTCTCAATCTCAGAACCGCCAGCACTTCAAATCAGCGGTAATGCACCAGTATTCAATTGTCCAGAGACACTTTCATCTAATGCAACGGATATTTTCGCAGAAGTTTCTGGAGGGACTCAACCGTATGCTTTTTCTTGGAAAAAGAACGGAGGAGCTTTGGGGACTGAAACGACAAGTGATAATGCGACAAATACCACTTTGCAAGGAATAGGTGACAATACCACCTATACACTCTTTGTGACAGACGCCAATGATTGCGATCTAAGTAAGGCTTTCAATGTGGTAATTCCAGAGGAAATTGAGATTGAAATTGTTTCCAAGACTAACGTAGCCTGTAAGGATGAGGCAACAGGAGCTATTAATATAACAGTGACTGGGGGCACGCAGAATAGTGGTGGTTCTTACAACTACAATTGGTCAAAAGACGGTTCAGCTGGTTACTCTTTTACGGAAGATCTTACCGGATTAACTGCCGGAGAATACAAGATTTCAATACTTGACAATAACTCTTGCGGTCCTGTAGAAGCTACTGTCTTCATTACTGAACCTTCCACTTCATATAGTCTTTCAGGAACGGTAACTCCAGTAATATGTAATGGTGAATCCAATGGAACTATCGACGTAACCATAAACAGGGGTGCTGCTCCCAATATTCATCCGAATCCTACTTCGATTGAATGGACAAAAGATGGCGCTGCGTTTGCAAGTGCTGCCATAGATTTGACTGATTTGGAACCGGGGACTTATGAAATTACTACAGAAGATGACTTTGGTTGTTCAAGGTCATTGAGTTTTGAGGTTGAAGAGTATCCTGAACTTGTAATCAATCCTACTGTTGTTCAAAATGAGTGTTTTGGAGATTCTGACGGTAGTATTGTTATCAATCCATTTGGAGGTTACTTGGGATCTAATCTGGAGTATACTGTGAGGTGGTTTAAGGATGGAGCCATCGTAGGCACACAAAATAACTTATCATCCTATAATAGTTTGGGAGATGCTACTTACAGAATTGAAGTATCAGATTCTATTGGGTGTAAAGTAGATAGTGTAATCACGCTAAAATCACCCGATCCTATTACAGGAGTGATCAATGAAGGTGACATTCAGTGCAAAGGGGATAGGACTGGCTATTTGGCACTAGATATAAGTGGGGGTACCGAGCCTTACATTATTTTATGGAAAGAAGATAATGCATCTGGTCAAGTGGTAGGTACAAGCGATTCTATTTTCAATTTATCACCAGGGGATTACTATATATCTGTGGAAGATCAAAATGATTGTGCCGCTTTTACTCAGACTTACACTATCACAGAGCCTCCAACTGAATTCGATATTTCCTTGAGCCCTTCAGAGATTCAGTGCATTGATGATCGAAACGGTGAAATAGAAGTTGTCCTAGAAGTAGGAACAGGTCATCCTGACTCTTACACGCTGTTGTGGTACAAGGACAATGCATTGCTCAGCAGCCAATCGGATGTGACGGAGAGTGCGATTGTTCCTATTCAGAATCTGGGAAGAGGGCTTTATCGGTTAGATATCACTGATTCCTATAGTTGTGAAAGAAGCAAGACTTACGAGCTGATTAACCCTACTCAGGTCTATTTTAGGCCTGAAATAGACAGTGTGACTTGTAATGGATTTGATGATGCCTCTATTACCATTGATCCAATTGGTGGATATGGTGATTTTAGTGTGAGCTGGTCTAGCGAAAAAGATGGAGTTTTAGCGGATACAGATTTTGAATTAGCAGATATAGAAGCAGGAAAGTATACCATTACACTTACTGATATTCAGGGCTGTGAGATTGATACGACTATTTTTATTAGTAATCCTCAGCCAATTGTAGTGACACCAACAATCACCAATCCCACATGTGTAGGAGGTAGTAATGGAGCGATCACAATTATGGTAGCAAACGGGACGGCTCCTTTTTTCTATCAATGGTCAAAAGAAGGGTCCTTGCTGAGTACTTCCAAGAATATCTCTGAATTAACAGCTGGAAGTTACTCTTTGGCGATTACTGATAAGTTCCAATGTGAGTACAGCGGAGAGATATTTGTAGAAGACCCACCATCAGAATATACGATTGAGGGCGAGATCTCTAAGGTAGTTTGTCGAGATGAACTAAATGGAGGGATTGATATTTCGATAGAGATAACGGGAGACCCTGATTTGGATTATTTTGTCTTTTGGGAGAAAAACGGTTCTTTGTTTTCTCAAAACACAGAAGATCTTAACGGTATAGGTTCTGGAACCTATGAGATTTTTGTTGAAGATCAGTATGGATGTGAAAAGAGTAAAACGTTCATTCTTGAGAATCCTGCTAAACTTGACGTAGCATTTCTTGTAAATGATGTGGCATGTTTTGAGGGTAGTGATGGATCCGTATCTGCACAGGTGAGTGGAGGTTATGGAAACTATACTTTTCAATGGCAAAAAGATTTAGTGAATTTTGATGTTACAGGATCATTTGCCAACAACCTTGAGGCTGGATTCTATCGGGTTACCGTTTCGGATTTAGAAGGTTGTACCTTAACTAGAACTGTAGAAGTTGCTGA
>CAYGPP010000092.1:3423-15855 GCA_964351885.1 uncultured Marinoscillum sp. | reverse complement strand
GTGAGGGACATGCTCTCTAGACTGTTCAGTGACAACTTTTATTTCTTTCTCAACTATTGGATTTTGGTAAGGGTGTTTAGTTTCTTCCTTTTTTAGGATGATGGTTTTTTTAGGAGTTTCAGTTTTGAGTTTTGCAGTCTCTATTTTGTTGGTTTTGATTACTTCTTTGATATCGCGTTCTAAATCTGCCTCATGAGATTCATGAACCTGCAGAGGGCTAAGAAAAATTAGTTGATCATTCAGAAACCTCTTCAATAGAATTCTATCTGTCGCGTAGACAGCTGCCGTGCTTATTCTTCTTGCTACATTTTTGGATTTAAGCTGCTTGCTACCTTTAGCTAAAAGAGTGTGCGCCCCTTGAAAGTAAGGTTTTTCGTTCACCAACGATTCTAGATCCTTAATTGAAGAGTTATCTAAACTACTAGGGTCGCGAAGGAATTGAACGAATTTTTGCTTGTTCACAAGAGGATCAGGTTTGGTGGTTTAGCTAAATTTACGGAAAATTACCAATTTGCCACAGAGGCATTGAATATATCCAAGATAATCTGGTCGAAAATCTCTTCTACATAATCCTGCTCGTTAGAGGACAAGTCTATAGTATTATCAAAGTCCACAAAGAAAGAGAAGTTTTTATCAAAGTCAAATTCATCATCTTTGGTATTGACATAACTAGCAGAAACAGTGATGGTTATCCTTGAAAGGCTAGAAAAATCAGCTTCATTGTTATTACCCGATGCAGTTGCAGAAACAGGTGTGATGGTATAGTTTGAAATCAATCCTTCGATCTGTAAATCCCCATTATCATCTACTACAGAAAGACTTGTGTTTTGCTGATAATAATCTTTTATAGTTTCTGTGAAAAGCACACTCATATTGGAAGGTCCTAGCGTAGCATTGTTATAAAACGTCTGAATAGATATGGTCTTTACCGATGGATCAATAGAGGCACCAGTGAAACCATATACCCCACATGAAATGGGGAAAAGGGCAGTGAAAAGAATCAGTGTGCTAAAGACTATCGATCTCATATTGTTTGATTTTTCTGTAAAGTGTTCTTTCAGAGATACCAAGATCCTTGGCGGCATACTTTCTCTTATTATTATTTCTTTTCAAAGCTATGATGATCATCTCCTTTTCTTTTTTCTCCAATGATAAGGAATCATCATCCTCTGTTTCATGAGTGATATCTTCAATATCATCATAGCTATTATCTGCGTTTACATTTTGGTGAGATTCAAGCAGAATTGGACTTGTATCTGGTGTGGTGTACTTTTCCTCTACGTTGTTCAAATCATCTATTTGATCGAGATCTGTAAAAAGTCGCTTATGCTTGGAGATCATTTCACTACCGTCATTACTGTCATCAGACAATATTTGGTGTACGAGTGTTTTCATCTCTGCTACATCTTTCTTCATATCAAATAGTACTTTGTAGAGCAAATCCCTTTCAGAAAAATTCTCCGAATTTTCAGTCTTATCTATGAGTGCAGGAAGGTAACTGGTATTCTTGGGTAAATATTTCAAGAGTGTTGGAGCATCGATCTCTCTATCCATCTCCAACACACTCATTTGTTCCACTAAGTTTTTTAGTTGTCTAATATTTCCAGGGAATCTAAACTTGAGTAAAACCTGACTTGCTTCTTCGTTTAAAAATGTGGGTTTGGTTCTATAAGTCTCTGAAAAGTCTGATGCGAATTTTCTGAATAAGAGTAGTACGTCATCTTCTCTCTCTCTAAGCGCCGGTACTGGTATCGGTACAGTATTAAGTCTGTAATAAAGGTCTTCCCTAAACTTGTTGTTGTGAATAGCCTTCGTCAGGTCTACGTTAGTTGCGGCGATTACTCGTACGTCAGTCTTCAAGACTTTGGAAGAACCTACCTTGATGAATTCACCATTTTCCAGTACTCGGAGTAGCCTTGCTTGAGTACTCAAAGGCATTTCACCTATCTCATCAAGAAATATGGTTCCTCCATTAGTAACTTCAAAGTAGCCTTTTCTTGATTCATGAGCACCTGTAAATGCCCCTTTTTCATGTCCAAAAAGTTCGGAATCAATAGTACCTTCTGGAATAGCACCACAGTTAATGGCAATGAACTGACCGTGCTTTCTTGCAGAAAGGCTATGGATGATTTTAGAAAAAGACTCTTTTCCTGCGCCACTTTCCCCAGAGATGAGAACACTCATATCTGTAGGTGCCACTTGCATAGCGATGCGAATGGCATTATTCAGCTTAGGAGAGTTTCCGATAATTGCGAAGCGCTGCTTAACTGATTGTACTTCTGAATCTGTGCGGTAGTCCATTATTCTATTACTTTTCCAAATAAAGTAGCGGCCGTACAATCATTGATTTTAACCTCTACATATTGGCCTTTTTTAAAGTCTCTATTTTTGAAAATAACAACTTTGTTGGCTGTATTTCTACCTTGAAGATCATCCTTTGACCGCTTACTGGCACCCTCAATCAGTACTTTGAACGTTTTACCTATATCTAGCTTATTCCTTTCGTAGGATATTTCTTGTTGCTTATTGATTACCTCTTGAAGTCTTCTTTTTTTGATGTCCAATGGGATATCATCTTCGTACTTCTTGGCGGCAAGCGTTCCTGGTCTTTCCGAATAAAAGAACATATAGGAGAAGTCATACTGAACGTAATCCATAAGTGTAAGTGTGTCCTGATGCTCTTCTTCAGTTTCCGTACAGAAACCTGTGATCATATCTGAACTAATACCACACGAGACTCCTAGAATTTCACGAATTGCATCGACCCGATTGATATACCACTCTCGATCATAAGTTCGATTCATCAGTTCTAGAACCCTAGAATTACCACTTTGTGCTGGAAGGTGTATGTATTTGCAGATATTCTCATGGCGCTTCATTGTATGAAGAACTTCATCTGTGATATCCTTTGGGTGAGAAGTAGAGAAGCGTACCCGTAGGCTTGAATTCACATTTGCTACCAATTCGAGAAGATGAGCAAAATTTACAACTTCCGAAGTATCACTTTTCTCAAGTCTTGCTTTGTTGTTCTCATCGGCTGACCACTTGTATGAGTCTACATTCTGACCAAGTAGGGTGACTTCTCTAAATCCCTTGTCAAAAAGGTCTTGAGCCTCAGCCACGATCGAATGAGGATCTCTTGACCGCTCTCGTCCTCTGGTAAATGGGACTACACAGAATGAGCACATGTTATCACAGCCCCTCATAATGGAGATAAAGGCTGTTACTCCATTGGAATTAAGTCTTACAGGAGATATGTCTGCGTAAGTCTCGTCTCTTGATAGAAATGTATTGACTCCTTTATTCCCAAATTCTGCCTCTTTTAGAAGATTGGGCAAATCGCGGTAGGCATCAGGCCCGACAACCAAATCCACAATTTTCTCTTCTTCTAGTAGCTGTGATTTTAATCGCTCAGCCATACAACCAAGAACGCCAATTGTGATTCCAGGATTATTACGTTTCAGCTTATTAAACTCAGTGAGTCTTTTTCTTACAGTTAGTTCCGCCTTTTCTCGAATAGAGCAGGTATTTAATAAGATAACGTCTGCTCCGATTACTGATGAAGTGGTATCAAAACCATCTTTTTGAAGGATCGCAGTGACAATTTCACTATCAGAGAAGTTCATTTGGCAACCGTAACTCTCTATATAGAGTTTTTTGGCCTCTGGATTTTTACCTTCTTTGGTAATTTTTACTTCGCAGGCTTCAGCACTCTCGTTCTTTTGATCGAGTATTTCCAAATCCGCTATCAATTGCGTCATAATCTAGTGGTCTTGTAATTCGAAGCGCAAAGTTAATCAGTAATTAGCGTTGGTGACAAAATGTCAGTAAGAACTTATTGTTCTTCTGAAACTAAAGTGCGAATGCTTAATCCAATATGGACGGTATTGTGGATAAACTTATCTTTAGCTTTTTCGATAACATTAGATTCATCATCATAAGAAATCTTCCAGTCAGATCGGTCAATACTGAGTTTGGCTTCAGTCCGAATGATTCCGTTCCTGAAGGTAATTTCAGAGGGAAAAGCAATATGCCTACTAATTCCCCTGAGCTTAAGATTCCCACTGATAATGTGTGTAGGATCTGCAATACTAAAATCATCATCAACGTGTACTACAAGTGCTTCGGCGACTAACCGGTTACCCTCAGATAGTGCACTTGAATCGAAGGGTAGAACTTTGATGATATCAAATCTTGCTTGAGGAAAACTATCTGCAGCGAAAAAGTCAGCAGACATGAGGTGATTGTAGAGCTTTTTTTGACTAGAGGTATCTTTTTGCATATCCATGACTACTAATCCCTTAATATCGAATAGTAAATGCCCCTTTATTATCTCATTGTTGTAGAGGCTCAATTCGCCATGGCTCATTGGGATAAAGCCATTGTCCTGACCTGTAGGCCTGCTACCTATCCACGTAGCAATAGAATTAATTGAATCAATCTTGACAATTGTAGCATTGTGTTCAGTCTCAGTTAATTCCTTTGCATTTTCGGTATCTAAGGTGTTGGAATTTTTATCATAACCACAGGATAATACAAGTGTTATGATGAATAATATGAATGTGGTGTTTCCGAATTTTAGAATGCAAAACATGAAAGAATTATATTGCTTTAAATGTTGACTGATAGTAATACAAAGATATGGCACTTATAAGATCGGTAAGAGGATATTCACCGAAGATTGGAGAAGATTGTTGGTTAGCGGAAAATGCAACCGTGGTTGGAGAAGTAATCTTGGGAGAAGGATGCACTGTATGGTTCGGTGCAGTAGTTCGGGGAGATGTTAATTATATCAAAGTGGGGAAGCGAACCAATATTCAGGACAATGTAACCATTCATGGTACTTTTGAAAAGGCTCCTACCACTATTGGGGATGAAGTGTCTATTGGACACAATGCCATCATTCACGGTTGTACACTGGAGAACAATGTACTCATTGGAATGGGAGCCATGATCATGGATGGTGCGGTTATCAAACAGGGAGCCATTATTGCAGCGGGTGCGGTGGTTCTTGCAGGTACAGTAGTGGAGGAGAATTCGATTTATGCTGGCATCCCAGCTAAGAAGGTGAAGGACCTGGACGAAAAGAATAAAGAAATGCTCAAGCGCATTTCAAATAGCTACATCAAATATGCTCAATGGTATAAAGATGAAGAAAATAAGTAAACCTCTTTCAGACGAATATGCTCCATTTTATGCTGGATATGTGGAGCAGCTAGGCGAAGAAGAAGCTATTTCGTTTCTTCGGAATCAGCTCGCGGATACGATGCGTTTGTTTGGGACTATGGACGAATCTAAATTGGATTATGCCTATGCAGCAGGCAAATGGACAATTGCTGAATTGATAGGACATGTCATTGATGTAGAGCGAGTGATGTCTTACCGAATACTGAGATTTTCACGAAAGGACAATACAATTTTGCCAGGTTTTGATCAAGATTTGTATGTAGAGAATGGGGGACACGACTCACGTTCTAAAGGGTCATTGATTTCAGAATGGAATGGGCTGCGTAAAGCTAATCTAGAATTGATCCAGGGATTGTCTGCTGATCAAACGCTTCAGACTGGAACCTCAAGTGAGGTGATTTTCAGTGTAAGAGCGCTCATTTATATACTTGGAGGACACGCCAAACATCATATCGAAATATTAAAAAGTCACTATTTGACAAACCTTTAAAACAAGAAAAAATGAATTTTTTAGTAAGAATACTCTTATCTGGCTTGGCAGTGATCATCGTCTCTTATTTGTTGCCAGGTGTTTATGTTGATGGACTGTTAGCAGCGATTATTGTCGCTCTTGTACTTTCATTATTAAATCTCACCGTAAAGCCAATACTGATAATTCTTACGATTCCACTTACGGTATTTACGCTAGGACTTTTCCTGTTAGTTATCAATTCGTTAATAATCCTGATAGCTGATTCAATAGTTCCGGGGTTTCACGTAGACGGATTTTGGTGGGCATTGTTGTTTAGTTTACTGCTTACAGTCACCAACGCTTTACTCACGGATGTTAGCGGAACAAAGGAAAAATAAAGCGATATGAAAAGGCTACTTTAGAAATAGACCGGACATCCAGGATCCTTTTTGTAATTCTTCAACTTGATACGGTAGTTGACTAGAATTTCATGTGATCCACTGGTTTCGGTAGCAATTTCACTTGTGGTAGCGTCGTATGCGTAACCAACTCTGAAATTTTCATTTAGAATTACTTGACCAATAAAGGTGATATCTCCTGAGTTTCGATAACTAATCCCCGCATAGGCAATGCCATCAAAAATGACCATTCCGGTGATGTCATAGGCAAAACGATTCTGTTCTTGACCTCTAAATAAAACGGAAGGGGCGAGCTTCAGTGATTCTGTAAGTGGAATGATAACTCCCGCAGTTCCATAATAGTACCGACTTTCTCGGGCATTGGAAACATCGTTTCCGGTTTCGTCATAGATGAAAGTCTTATTCTCAAGTATATAAGGAACTGATACCCCCACGTACATAAATGGGTTAGCGAAATATAAACCTGTTCCAAAATTAGGAGTGAAACGAGATACCATGCTTTTTGGAAGTGCAGGATCATCGGATGTGAATAGCGCAAGATCACTAAAGTTCGACTTCCTACTATCAAAACCACCCTGAAGTCCCATTGCGAGTATTCCGAAACTCATTTTGATTTTGTAAGCATAGCTACCGTATAACGACACATTTTCATGTACTCCAACTTGATCTTTGGTCAGCTGAAATCCTGTTCCGATTCTGTTCGACATAAAAGAGGAATGAGCCGTTAAAGCCTGATAAGTAGGAGCACCTTCAACATTGATCCATTGTTCTCTATGCACAGCTACCACTGAAAGGACATTGAGGCTACCTGCGTATGCAGGATTAATCAACAGTCCATTGAATGGATATGTAGAGGTTAACGCTCGGAGCTGTGCAGTTCCGATGTAACTACTCGCAATCAGAACTAAAGTAATTATGTATTTCTTCCTGTTCATTTTAATAAAGTTAACGAACTAACTCAAGATATCCTTGGATTACGTCTGACCCATCACCCTTATCTATAAAGTAGAAGTAGGTGCCAACTGGAAGTTGTTTCTCATTTCTTCCTTGGTTACTAACACCATCAAATTTTCTGTCGATGTTGTCATATCCTTTCGTTTCATAAACAAGCGATCCATCTCTATTGTATATGCTGACCCTATTGTTAGGGAAATAGTCAATACAATCAATGGTCATAAAGTCATTGATGTCGTCACCATTTGCAGACAAACCATTATAGATTTTCAGTGCAGTAGTAATCTCAAATTCTCTGGTATAGTCACAACCATTGTCCGAACGGAACCAAACAGTCCAAATTCCAGGCTCTGCCTCAATCAACTTCTCGGTAGTTGCGACTACTTCACCTGCAGGATTAATCCACGCTGTAGAATCTCTTTCATGGAACTCCTCGAATAAGATATCGGCAGTCCCTGTAAACAGATTGATAGAATTACCACTAGCACGAAGACAAATAGAGCCTGTAGTAGTTACTCTGAATACAGGGTCTTCAAAACCATCCTCAATCGTAATCGCAACACGAGCAGAAACACATCCAGTGGATGTCTTGACGGCTTCCACCAAATAGGTTGTCGTGTCTAATGTTGACACGTCAGAACCAGTGAATACAGGATTAATGGCATCCGTAGGATCATACCAGTTAAAGGTGAAACCTTCTACGGTACCATTTGCTCTTGCCAGGGCACGTCCATTAGGAACGAGACAGTTGTCGCGATCGGAGACCTTCGTGACTGTAGGAGCAGGGACTGTTTCAGTAGCATCCATCATTACAAACTCTTGATACTCAATACAACCTGTAATTAGATCAATAGCTACAGCAGTGTAGACCCCTACTGCCAATGAATCTATACTAGATCCTTCTCCAGCTTTGATTGGAGTAATACCAGTTGTATCACTCACGGCTCCTTCATACCAGTTGAAGCTATATCTAAAGATTTCATCTTCAATGAAACCAATGGTTGCTCTACCATTTGGCTGGGTAGGGTAGCAAATCGTAACGTCATTGATTACATCTACTCTATAGTCAATTGGTGTAACCAAATCTCTTACTGTGGCAATCAATGTGTCAGATCTACAGAATGAGTCAGTGCCGTCAATAACATAAAGTGTATATATCCCAGCATCCAAACTATCTACAACGGTACCTGTCCATTCGGCTTGAGAGACGTCAGGAGCACTCGCTCTCTGATCTCCTGTGAACCAGTAGAAGTTATAGTTCGACAAAGATTTTCCAGCAGGAATATTAACTACAGTTGCTGCAAGAACACCATTAGGATCAACACAATTTGAGTTGCCTTCTGAGCTGACAGATATTCTCAACGGCTCTGGGTAGTCATCAATGATCGTATAGGATTCCGTACTTGAGCAATTAGTGGCTACTTCAGTAACCGTGACAGTGTAAACATCAGCGGCTAAGCTATCAGCAGTAGCATTGTTAGTCTCTACAATATCACCAGCACTGTTGACCCACTCAAAGGTGTAGAGTGTGTTATCCTGAGAATCATTACCAGAAACTGTCAATGAACCAATTGGATTACTAGGATCGCAATTTGTCTGTAGGTTGAAAGCTTCGAGCTGAACTACTGGCGGAGTAGTAATGTCAAGAATTTCGATTCTTACATAGTCTGTCACACAACCGGTGATATTACTCGTAGCAGAGACAAAGTAGAAACCTGGTACCACATCAACTGCAACAGAATCATGGCTCAGGATAGAACTCGCACCGGAGTAAACCAGAGCATCCGTACTGTTGGTTCCCACCGTTGGGTCGTCATTGTAGAAGTAGTAAGTGTAATCCGTGAGCTCCCCAATATTGATTTGAGTTACCTCAAATACTGCGTTTGAAGGGCTACAGTTACTCATGTTCGCTGAGTCAATCGCAATTATTTCAATTGATTCTGGTTCATTTGTGAGACTAAAGAAGGCGTTGCTTACGCATCCTAATGAAGTATTAGTCACTTCAACTTCGTATCGTCCTTCAAATCGATCAGTCAAGGTATCATTAGTGCTGATAGAAGCCCCACTGAGTAATCTTGTATTGTCATCATTAAGATCTATTGAATACCAATTGAAGGTATAGGTCGAATCAATCAATGCTTGGTCGGTCGCATTGTCTGCAATCACGAGCAATGACCCGTGAGGGGTAGTACCCGTTTGGCTACAAGTGGAATCCGCCTCTATCTGAACTAGTCTAAGACTAGGCTCGAATGGAGTATTTACAATATTAAATCCAACCAATTCTGATTCACAAGAGGAGCTGTCGAGAGATATTGATACAAAATAAGCTCCCATCATCAAGCTATCTATTTGCATAGGGGTACTCGCGTCTTTATCTGTAAGCGCTGTGGTCCCATCACTTGCATAGAAATTCAAGGTGAAATTATTTATGATCTGAGTGGAATCAGCCGTTATATCCATACTATAAGACACTCCATCATAGATCATTGATTGTAGTACAAACGTACCATTGCCTATATCACAAGTCAGATCTTTGTTCACTTCATAGCTTTCCAAAATTGGATATTTAGGATCATTCCCTACCTCGACGGTTTGTGTAGAACTACAGCCTGTAGTGGTGTTCGTTACCAATACCGTGTAATTCTGACTAGTCAACGAGTCGATGAATTCAGAATTATCACTTACCCCAAGGTCGGCAGATACTGTACTTCCCGAGGTGTTGTCACCAACATACCACTGATAAGTAAATGTACCAGCAGAAGGTAAAGCGCTATTAATACTATCCAACCTGATGCTACCTTGTGCAGCTTGAGGTCCCATACAGTTAGCATCAGAAATCACCGTTACCGAGGTAATGTTTGGATCTTTTGTTTCATCTCTGATGATTACTGAAAGATCGCCAGAAGCACAACCTGTGTTTTTGTTGACTGCTATGAAGACCAATGTGTCAGGAAGTAGACTACTTAAGGTGATAGGAGAGGTGAGCGTTACGTCATTGGTAACATCTTCACCCGAATTAGCTCCAGCGGAAGTAATCGTCCAGCTATAATCGCTTACCAAACCAGCTACCCCATTGAGAGTGATGTCATTGTCGTCTAAGATGATTTCACCATTTCCATTGGTTCCTCCACAAAGCGTATTGTGCGTCACTTGTGCAACGGCGATATTCAAAATTGGGTAATCCAAGTCTTCTAATATCTCAAACGTTCTCTGAGCAGTACATCCTGCAGAAGGGTTGGCATCATTGTCCTTGGTGATCACCACCGTGTAGAAACCTCCACTTAGGCTATCCAGTGAAGTAGTATCACCAACTGTATTGGCATAGGCGGTTCCGTCAACTGATGAGTTGCCATTGAATATTAGGTTCGCCGCAGTGACTGTTGAACCTCTATACCAAGCGATGGTATATTCAGTAGAATCTCCCACCGAACCATCAGCTTCTTCTATGCTGAAATCGACAGAACCAGTTCCTCTGTTTCCAGAATCATCGCAGAATGTTGTGACCGACTTGGAGACCAAATTGATAATAGGATCTTCTTGTAGGTCTTCGATAGAGATTTCGAGCTCTGTACCACTTACACATCCAGTAAGAGTGTTCGTAATTACTGCTGAGTAGGTTCCAGCTGAGAGACTATCAAGTTTATCGTTAGTTCCCGAAGCTGATGAAAGTCTACCATCTGCCGGATCAGAGAAGGCAACTCCGTCTTTAGTCCAAGCGAAAGAGTAATTAGATACGGTATACAAGTTGGTACTATCCTCAAATACACTCGTTACTTGGATAGTTCCATTTGGTGTTTCACAGTTAAAGTTATTGGTACTAGTCGTACCGCTATCTGGATTCACATAGATCACTGTTGAGTCTTGAAGGACTTCAAAGGTGGCAGTTTCATCACACCCTAAGTTGCCTGTACCTCCAGTTTTTCGAGCGGTGATGGTATACTTCCCTTTACTCAGACCTGTGAGGTTAAGGATGTTTGTTCCAATTGCTGCCGTACCAACATTTGCACCACTAGCAGTAGCAGCATTATCATGGAGGAAGTTATCATTATCAGTTGTATCAGCCGGCACGGAAGTTCCTCTATACCATTTGATGAGATATTCTGTCAATGTAGCATTAGCTCCATCCAGTTGTAATAGAGCAGTCAATGATCCATTTCCTTGATCACTATTTGTTCCGTTATCACAATAGAGATCATCTCCTCTTTTTGATAGGACTAGCTTAGGTGTGATGGATTCGTCCGAGATAGTGAATTGGTGGATAGCTTCATCACCTGCTGTAGGACAGCCCGAGCCATCTTTCTGAATCGTCACATAGTAAGTCGCTGGTGCAAGGCCAGTTACTTCTCTAGCATCTGAGTCACCATTATTTACGGTAGCATCAGCTGTATTTAAGAATGTTACTAAGTTTTCTGTATTCGATCCTGCAGATCCAACTTCAGTAGTCAGGGCTTTATCCTCGTACCATGTGAAGGTGTAGTTATTGGAAGCATTGTCCTGAGTCGTTCCATCAGGTTTTGATTCTGTAACGTTAATAATTTCAAGCGCTCCATTATTTGGACTACAGTCAGTAGATGGAGTCAGCGTGAGGTTCGCTGCATTATCAACATCAACTGAGAGTTCTGGAACGAATTGCGTGATGGTTACAGCTTGAACAGGCGAGCTAGCACATCCTAGGTTTGGAGTTAGGTTATCAGTAATTCTAACATAGTAAGTTCCTTGTGGAAGGTTTTCAATTACGTTGACTCCCGCTTGGGCATTAGCTGTATTACCAGCAGCACCTGTACCATCGAAAGCGAGATTAGCTAAAGTTGCGGCATCTGCGGCATCAAGTAAGTCAGTACCAGCGGCATCAAAATACCAAGTGAAGATGAAGTTATCAGGATCAGCATTAACCCCACCCGATATTGCATTAGCCGTAGCTTGTCCCGTAGGAGCGAACGTACCATCATCACAAGTTTCATCTTGCGCAGTTTGCTGCACATTGACGATAGGGTTGACATTGTTGTTATCAATAAAGAACTCATGTACTTGTGAGTTAGGAGTAGACGGACAACCATTAGTAGCAGAACCAATGACTAGGTAATAAGTACCAGAGTCAAGGTCTTGAATCTGCGCCGCTCCGTCATCTCCGTTAGCCGCTCCTGTTACGTTAGCATCAGGGATTTGATTAGCAGCATTGGTAAAGTCATCGTTGTTAGCGAACCAAGTGAACGAATAGTCAGTAAGAGCTCCAGCGAAAGTAGAAGTTCCATCAGGATTAGACTCAGTTACTCTGAGTACTTGATACCCACCATTAATAGGATCACAGTCAGTCGCATCTGTGAGCGTAAAGTCCGCAGCGAGTGCACCTACCGAGTAGGAAGGCTCGAATTGCGTGATGGTTACAGCTTGAACAGGCGAGCTAGCACATCCTAGGTTTGG
>CAYGPP010000092.1:0-3323 GCA_964351885.1 uncultured Marinoscillum sp. | reverse complement strand
TGTGAGCGTAAAGTCCGCAGCGAGTGCACCTACCGAGTAGGAAGGCTCGAATTGCTGAACAACTATTTTCTTAAGTGGAGTACTCTCACACCCAAGATTTGGAGAGGAGTTGTCCTGAACTTGCACATAATAGGTTCCCTGAGGTAAATCTGAAACTTCATCAGTTCCTGCATTTCCATTTCCTGCACCATTGAAACTTGCACTATTAGTAGTTACTCCCAGAAGTGTAGCTTGATCACTTTCGTACCAAGTAAAGTCATAATTGGCACTAGCTTGTTGCGTAACGCCGACAATTACTTTGGCCGAAATCACACCTGTTGGTGTGAAAGCACCATCATCACAAGTTTCATCTTGTGTACTAGAGGTAGTTAATATTGGATAAACCCGTTCATCAATGATTGTAACTTCATAAGTTGGAGTCACACAACCCTTTGTCGTATGTGTCGCTACAACAAAGTAGGTATCTGGCGGTAAGTTCTGAGCAGCGTTGGCTCCTACATCTCCATTATTCAAACCTCCAGAGATAAGCGCGTCAGCGATTTCATCGCCTGCACCCAAAGCGGCATCATTGTACCAGGTAAAGGAATAATCTCCAACTACGTCACCAAAAGCACTGTTCGTACCCAAATTGCCATTATTGATGGTAACAGAGCCATTAAGAGGAGAGCAGTCAAAGGAATTAACTTTGGTGCTACCAAGAATTTCATGAGGTTCCGGAGCTTCAAGAATTGTGTAGTTAGTACTTGTAGTATCACACATGTTAGTTACAGGTCCGGCTAATCCAAGTCGCGAAACTGTAGTGTAATACTGACCAGCATTTAGATCTCCAAATAAAGCTGTAGTTACGTCGGTTTCAGAATCTACTAGAGAATTATCAGCGGCATCAAAAAGCTCAATGAGAAAATCATTTGGTTGAGTAATGTCATCAGAATTTTTGGAGACATTAATGGTAATTGAACCATTTCCTGTACCAGTGTTACAGTAACTGTCATCAACCACAGCGGCAGAGCTTATGATCGGATTGAAAGCTGCTTGTTCTATCTCATCACTATCTGCTGATGTCCAACATTGAGAGGTCGAGCCAAATGTCGTTGTGCTTTTTTCCCGAGCAATCGCCGTATAAGGGCCAGCAGGTAAATCTGTGAAAGTAGCCGTTTCTCCCGCCGCTATGACAGCTGTTGTATTTACGATAGTATTATCCGAATTGCGAGTTTCACCAGTAGACGGATCAAAAGTGTATGGAAACTTGAGCTCATCTCCGCTTGTGTTGAATATACTATAAGCTGCTGTACGATCTGCAGGTACACCACTACCCGCATATAGGTAGAGAATATATTCACTGATATCATCAACTTGTCCAGCTATATAACCAGCATTCTGAGGTGCACCATCTATTGTGATTACAGCTCCACTTGAAGTACCCGTAATGATGTCACCATCATTTAGTGTTCCACCAATTACGGATAGTTGAAGCTCATTTGCAGCTACTAAATCTGCGCTAATGATTCCGCTTGCTCCATTATTAGTCGTATACTCTTCTAAAGCCTCAAATTCAGTTGCGCCTACCCGGCCAGTCGTTCCAACAGTTACATTATCCGCTAAAGAGACATCTGCTTCTCCATTGTCCGGACATTCTGTAACGTCGGTTACCGTTAGACTTGTTGTTGTTTGAATACCATTGAAAGGCAAATCGTAAGTTTCCTGATATCTACATCCTGCACCATCTTGTACAACCAATGTATACAGTCCACTAACAAGATTATCGAGTGCGGCAGTTGTAGCAGTAGTTGAAACTGTTATGTCTACAGTAGGAGCTGAGATGAGTTGATTGGTGCCGCTAGCCAGCGCATCGGAACCATCGGGATCATCGTTTGAAAAATCATCAGACCCCTCATACCAGAAGAATGTAAACGTCCCTGTTCCTCCTGCAATGGACCCAGATAGTTCACCACCTTCACCATTACATGAACTAGGGATATTTCCTGCTGTGAGCGTGATTGTTGGAGCAGCAGGACGAGTATCCAATATTTGAATGGACTGAGCAGCAGAGGCACACCCTGAAGTGTTGTCAGTTGCTACAACTGTATAATAACCAGATTCTACAGCTGCTAATATTGCTGCCGTTTCTCCTGATAACTTCGCGCTAGGTATAGCATTTTGTCCCGAAAACCATTGATAAACTATATCTGAGGTATATCCAGTAGTTGTTCCGCCAAGGAATGCTGCTGATAGATTCGATGAAGCTGTCGCTTGTCCATCTGCAGGATTACATTCACTCTGGTCTGAATCTTTAGAGATGCTTAACTCTACGGTCGGGATGTTCTCTATGATAGGTATCGTCTCGGTTTCAAAACACGTTGATGCATTGTGAATAACCTTGACAGTGTAATTACCTGGAGATTTATCTGTGATCGTATTGATCGCATCAGTCGTCGAGTTAATTAAAGTTCCAGTGGCACTTGATCCTTTATACCATTCTAGTGTATACCCCGCATTTCCACCGGTTACTTCTGCGCTTAAGCTACCTTTTGGATTACCAGAATCACAGGTATAGTCAATAGACAAAAGTGTAGTCTCTATGTCAAAATCAGGTTTATCTTCTCCAATTGTGATATTCGCTGCTATTGCCTCACATCCCCACAACTCATCGATCACAATCAAAACGTAACTTCCTTCTAGTACTCCCGAGTTACCGTTTATATCATCATTTAAGATCGGATCATCATCAATTAAAGTCGCAAGGTCAGAAGATCTGTACCACTCATAAGTATAACTACCTGATCCGCCCGTAACTCTGCTAGTAGCATCAGCGACTCCTGTATAAGCATCTTCATCGCAGCTTTCATTATCCTGAACATTGGCTTGAATTGTAGCCACATTGACAACAGGTAATTGAGTAAAGTCATCAGCAATAGTGAACGGATGCGTAGTTCTACAAGTATTTGCATTATCCGATATAGTCATGACATAATTACCAGCTTTGAGTCCGTTTACTATGGACTGGGTACCTGAAGTGGAGAACGTTACATCTTCATATCCTGCTGTCGCTCCAGCGTTACTAATGCTAACATTTGCTGTAGTCTTTAGAGCGAAAGTATAAGCAGCAGCAGTAGATCCATCGGTTTGCGGATCGAAAGTGATTGATCCGTTGAAATTAGGATTTCCTACTCCAGTTCCTACTCCATCAGGAGAGCAAACTCTATTATTTAGTAATGCTGAATTACCAGCGGTAATAACAGGAAGCGTTTCATCGATAGTTACATCGAGCGTAGCAGCTACACAACCCCAAAGGGCATCAGTTACAGTAAGGATGTAAACTCCCC
>CAYGPP010000091.1:0-16059 GCA_964351885.1 uncultured Marinoscillum sp. | reverse complement strand
GCCTGTCACTGGGTTAATTGTTCAGCCGATTATTGGGCACTACAGCGATAATACCTGGAATAGACTTGGTAGGAGAAAACCATATTTTCTTGTCGGCGCAATTCTGGCATCTATCGCATTGTGCTTAATGCCTAATTCTGGTTCACTTGCCTCATTTATACCTCCCATGTTCATTGGAGCAGGTATGCTGATGATAATGGACGCCAGCATCAACATATCTATGGAGCCATTTAGGGCATTGGTGGGAGATATGCTTCCATCGGAGCAACGAACGCATGGCTTTTCTGTGCAAGCCACATTAATTGGTATTGGAGCGGTGATGGGATCGTTCTTGCCATACATGCTGGCGGAGTGGTTTGGTGTGTCCAAGCTTGCCGAAGAAGGAGGGGTTCCTGATAATGTAATCTTCAGTTTCTATTTTGGTGCAGTCGTGTTTATCGCGACGATTATTTGGACGCTCGCTAAGACAAAAGAGTATCCGCCAGAAGAGTATGCTAAGTATAATGGAGGTGAAGCCAAGGAAGAGAGCGGTTCCTTTACTGACATATTCAAAGACTTTGCTGCAATGCCCAAGACTATGAAGCAGCTTGGGTTGGTTCAATTTTTTAGTTGGTTTGGTCTTTTCTCTATGTGGGTGTTTTGTACTCCTGCTATTGCTCAACACGTCTATGGGGCGTCAATCGACGATTCCAATTCATTGGCTTACAATGATGCAGGAAACTGGGTAGGCGTAATGTTTACAGTTTATAATGCGATTTCAGCAGTATTTGCGATGATGCTCCCCGCCATTGCTAGAAAACTTGGAAGAAAAAGAACACATGCCCTTTCATTAGCCCTTGGAGGGCTCGGTTTATTGTCCATTTACTTTTTCCCTTCCCAAGAGATTACTTTGATAGCCATGGTGTTTGTAGGATTAGCTTGGGCTAGCATTTTATCTATGCCGTATGCGATTTTGGCAGGAGCTATTCCTGGAGGAAAAATGGGAATTTATATGGGAATTTTTAATTTCTTCATTGTGCTTCCTCAGATTGTCAATGGGATATTTGCAGGACCAATTATTAAAAGAGTATTTGACTCACAAGCTATTTATGCTATTATTTTGGGTGGAATATGTATGCTATTGGCTGCTGTCGCTGTGAGTTTTGTGGAAGATAAAGATGAGGTAGTCGTATGAAATTGATATTTGTAGTGGGTTACAGAACCCAATTTGGTCAGAACTTATACGTATCAGGTTCATCAAAAGAGTTAGGTGAAGGAAGGTATGAGGCAGCAAAGAAAATGAATCCTACCTCTGGAGATTTTTGGGAGGTTGATATTGAGCATAATGATGATGCGCCTTTGACTTACCATTATTTCCTTAAGGATGAGCACAATGGAAATATCTTCCATGAGTATGGTGCTGAGCGTAAGCTTGTTTTACCTAAAGAAACGAAGCAAATCAAAATCAGAGACTTTTGGAGAAGTGAAGGTTTGCATGAAAACACCCTTTTTACCGCTCCGTTTGCGAAAGCTTTTTTTGCCCGTGAGCAAAAGAAAAGGAGAAGTAGTACGAAAGCATATAACCTTAGACTAAACCTAAGGGCTCCAAGGCTAAGCAGGGACTATCAACTCGGAGTAATAGGGAGTATTCCTGCTTTGGGTAACTGGGATGAGTCCAAAGCAGTACTCATGGATGATCTGTCTTTTCCTACTTGGTCTACTGAGTTGTCACTCAAGAAAGTGGATGCACCGTTTGAGTACAAATATGTCATATATAGTCATCTAGAGAAGCGCATCGTCACTTGGGAAGATGGTGCTAATAGATACCTTCCACTTACAGAGTTTGATGGATTGGATAAGTGTTACATCCGTACCGATGAAAATTTCTCTTACCCCGTAGGAAATTGGAAAACGGCGGGAGTGGCTATTCCCGTGTTCTCCTTAAGGTCTGCAAATGGTGCTGGAGTTGGTGAGTTTACGGATATTAAAAAACTCATTGACTGGTCGGTTTTAACTGGATTAAAGGTTGTGCAAGTTCTTCCTGTGAATGATACCATTGCGACGCATACTTGGGTAGATTCCTATCCGTATGCAGCTATTTCCGTGCAAGCATTACATCCTATTTATGCCAATATGGATGAAATGGGTTCGCTAAAGGATAAGAAACTAAGTAAGGAAATAGCCAAGGAAGCCAAGCGATTGAATGATCTTCCTGAGGTAGATTATGAAGGGGTGATGAATTTGAAGTCACGCTTTTTTAATGCACTATTTGATGAACAGAAAGGCTCATTTCTAGCTAGTAAGGAGTTTAAAGCCTTTCTTCAAAGGAATGAAATATGGCTTCCGGATTATGCAGCTTTTAGCTGCTTAAGGGATCGGTTCGGAACCCCAGATTTCACACAATGGGAAGAATATAAATCATTATCTACTAAGGAGTTAAGTGATTTTGTTTCGAGTAAATCTGAGCACTATCATGATGTGGCGATTCATTACTTTATTCAGTTTTATCTAGACAAACAATTACAAGAAGCCACTTGCTATGCTCGCTCCAGAGGTGTTGTGCTTAAAGGAGATATTCCTATTGGTATTTACAGAAATTCGGTAGATGCATGGAGGTTACCTGATCTATTCAATATGAGTACTCAAGCTGGTGCTCCCCCTGATGATTTTTCTATTTCTGGTCAGAACTGGGGTTTCCCAACCTATAACTGGGATGAGATGGCTAAGGATGGATTCAGGTGGTGGAAAGAGCGCATGGTTAAAATGTCTGAGTATTTCGATGTATTCAGGATTGATCATATACTCGGCTTTTTTAGGATATGGGAGATTCCGTGGGATAACGTAGAAGGCTTGCTTGGAAGGTTCAATCCTGCCTTACCATTTAGTATTGAAGAGTTAAGTCAACGAGGACTAAGGTTTGATTTGGATAGGTTCTGCAAGCCTTATATCAGACATCACATAATTTATGATATCTTCGGAAACCACGCTGAAGCAGTTTTTTCTCAGTTCTTACAAGAAAGTACTTCAGGGTGCTATGAATTGAAAAGTGAGTTTGATACTCAGAGAAAGGTTAAAGACCATTTTGATCAGCTGAATAATGCTGAACCCGAAGGCAAGGATTTCAATAATTGGTTAAGATTCAATCTTTACCGGTTGCATGCTGAGGTTTTGTTTTTGGAAACTCCTGATCAGCGGGGTTCCTTTAACCCAAGGATTGGCTTTCATAGTACATACTCGTATGCTGAGTTGGACGAGTATACTAAGCAGCGACTCAACGAAATCTATACAGACTATTTCTATAAACGCCATAATGAGTTTTGGAGAGAGAGTGCCATGCAGAAACTACCAATGCTCAAGGATGCAACTGACATGTTGATCTGTGGAGAAGATTTGGGAATGGTGCCTTCAAGTGTGCCCGGAGTGATGAATGAACTGCAAATATTGAGTTTAGCTATTCAGCGAATGCCCAATGACGATAGAGAGTTTTGGCATCCTTCGGATACGCCGTATATGAGCGTGACTAGCACAGGAAGTCACGATATGTCGACACTTCGTGAATGGTGGCAAGAAGATCCGATTAGGTCTCAAAGGTTCTTTAGTGATATTCTTGGTCACCATGAGCAAGCACCGTATTACTGCGAGCCTTGGATAGCGCGGGATATCATTGATCAGCACCTGAAGTCCCCAAGTATGTTGGCCATTTTCCCAATACAGGATCTGATAGCTATGGATAGCTCCCTCAGAGTAGGGGAGCCGGAAAAGGAAAGGATCAACGTTCCGGCAAATCCTCAGCATTACTGGAAATACAGACTTCATCTGACTATGGAGGAGCTTTTGGAGGCAGAGGGATTCAATGGATTCTTGCGACAGCTGATTGATCAAGGCGGACGCAGTGCTGATTATTGAGGGAATTTTATTCATTGCCCAACGGTTTGGAGACTTGCTGTGTCTTAAGGTGGAGCATCTTTTGTGAGATGTAAATTGTTTCTATTCGTTCATCTTGGTTGATGTTTTATTGAGATAATTTTATTGAAGTGTTTACCTTATCCTACGCCCATGAAATACACATTATTCCTATTGCCACTGATTTTATTCAGTTGTGTAACGTCATCTGACGATTTTGAACCTGATTTTGAGCGTGAAAGCATATTGGGTTACAAGCCAATATACGCTCTACCGGGAGAGCTTGAAATTGGTCTTGAAAGTGCTAGAAGTATCTCAAGCGCTGGTAAAATTTACAGTTATGGAGATCTTCTTTTGGTTAATGAAAAAGGAATTGGTGTCCATGTCTATGACAATTCGGATCCTAAAAATCCCGAAAACAAGTTTTTTGTGGCTATTCCAGGCAACAATGACATTGCTATGAAAGCTGGGGTGCTATATGCAGATAGTTTTGATGATCTGCTTACTCTTGAGTTTTCAGCGGATACCGTAATTCTTCTTAAGAGGATAGAAAGCGTAATGGGAATTACTACAGGCGCTCCGCAAGAACGGGGAGTCTACTTCGAATGCGTAGATGAAAGTAAAGGCACCGTAGTAGCTTGGGAACAAGCGCAATTGAACAAACCTAAATGCTATAGACCATGAAAAAGCTACTCTATTTAACAATTGTTATCTTTTTGGGAGGCTGTACAGATGATATTGGTTCATCTGAAGGAGATATTTTCTTAGGAAATGACGCTGTGGGCATAGGAGGATCAACAGCAAGATTTACAATCTATGATGATTTCCTTTATATCGTCAATGATGCCGAACTCAAAGCACTAGACATTGCTGATGCTGGTGATCCTATTTTGACCTCCACTACCACTCTCGGAAACGGGATCGAAACCATCTATGGATACAAAGGCAATCTTTTTATTGGAAGTCAATTTGGAATGCAGATTTACGGTATTGGAGAGGATGGAGCGCCATTTTATCAGTCTGAGTTTGTTCATCAGACAGCATGTGATCCGGTAATAGCTAATGATCAATATGCTTACGTGACTATTCGATCTGGTGTAGGTTGCAATAATTCGAGGTTTGAAGCAAACCAGTTGATTGTATTGGATATTACAAACTTGAGAGCACCATTTGATGTGCACCGTGAGCAAATGATCAATCCACGAGGGATGACTTTTTTCAAGGGAGACTTGTTTGTAGCAGAAGGCGAGAACGGAATGAAACAGTATAGTCTTGCCGACCCTGCACATCCATCATTGATTAAGTTTCACACTGACATAGCCGCGAATGATATGATCGCATTGGAAAATACGATGATCATCACAAGAGATGAGGGGATATTCCAGTTCGGATGTGAGGATGATGAAATTTTATTATTCAGCGCTTTATGATCAAAATACTTTTAGCCAGCGTTCTAGTTGTTTCTAACTTTTCAATGCTTTGGTCGCAGCAAAATATAGCTAACGATTCGAGTAATACGGCGGTGGATAAAAATAAAATGATAGCTAAGATCGAGGTAGGGAATATCATTAATCCAGTAGACCCTACCTTACTGTTAGCTCTTGAATTTCCTTTAAATGAGCGCGTGAGTTTTAGTCAGGAGCTGGGGCTTGTAATGGGATATCGAGGAGATCAGTCAATCTTAGATGAGTTTATTGGCTTTAAAGTCAGAGAGGAACTGAGGTTCTACTTTGATAATATGTCTTTTGGTGAGGCCAGACCTTTCTTATCTCTAAGTGGAATGTACCGCTTCATGACCATCACACAAGCTGGCAATGTGGGATATGGATGTACTAGTGGTGATTTGTGGTCATGCGACTTTCTTCAGCAAGCTGAAGAGGCGATAGATTCGCACCAGTTTGGTGGCGCTTTAAAATTCGGTTTTGTGAAGACGGTATTGCCTCGACTCACTTTGGAAGGGGATGCAGGTTTAAGTTTGAGATATTTAAATTTTCAGGATAATCAAGGTTCAGATGTGACCTATTTTTTCAGAAATGATGTGAATCTAAATCAAACATCAGGTGCCTCGGTGGTTCCTGTATTCTCAATAAAAATAGGGTATAAACTTTAGTATCTTGGGATATCAAACCCTTTGATTATCGGAGCAGTCCTATCGAAGTGGGTGAGTAACCAATTCCATATTTCTATAGGATTATATTGTTGCTGGATTCCGGGAAACTGCCTATTAAGCCGAACGATAATCCTGTCATATTGTGCACTATCTACATCGTATAGGGCTTGTAACTTCCCTCTTACCGAATCTTGGGCTATGAAGCGCTGGTAGGTTATGGTTTGTCTTGTTTCTTGATAAGCCTCTTGGGCCTGACGTTTCTCCCTTTCATCTTTAGAAAAGTAGGTAATCGGTCCATACATCACCACTCCTGGAAGCGGAATGCCATCAACCCCGGTTATACCAAAACCAATATCTCCCGCTTCAATTGTTTTACCAGCAGTCTTTCTCTGGATACCATAAAGTTGCATCGGCCCACCTTGGGTATTGAGAGGGACTTTGTAATAAGGGTCTGCGTAGATGGTAATAGAAGGCAAGAGGATAGAATCCTGCGGTAGAACGACTTTTAAGAAGTTTAATAAGTGCTCAGGGGCAATAATGATTGCAACAGGCTGATAGCCTACAGAGGATATCAACACTGTGTCTCCTCGTTCAGCTAAGACACTGAAATTTCCATGTCGGTCACTTACTTTCCCCATTTCCAGCGTACTGTTATATACATGGCAGAAGGGTATTTTTTCATCATCACCATTGAGTATCAACCCGTTTAGTGCATGCTGACCAAGGGCTAAATGTTGAATGAAGAGTAAAGTTAGGATTGTCAAAAATCTCACTTAGCAAAGTAACGCAACTAGTCGTGATTCATTTTCTCCTTTTTAAGGTATTTAACAATAATTATGAGCATCATCTATGCAAGATGTGATGTATCTTTCTCAGACACATTCGAGTAACTCAATATGATAAATTCGACTCAATTCCTTCAGAATCCGAAGCTACTTTCTTTCTTACCTATTTTCTATATGGTCTGGGCTGACGCAATTCTTACTCCAAGTGAAATCCTCAAACTCCGTGAAATCATTGACCGCCAGGATTGGATTTCTGTAGAAGAGCGTGCTTTTCTTATTTCCAAATTGGACCCTAAGCATCCTCCAGCACCCAGAGAGTTGAAGGAGTGGCTGGTGAAAATTCGCAGTGTATCCCAAGATTTGACTACTGAAATGAAAAGAAACTTGGTGGATATTGGGATAGAACTGGCAAGACTCAATGCCAGAAATCAAGATGACTTGAGTTTGGAGAATGCTCGTAAACCATTGACCGATTTGGAGGAGGCTTTAGGTGTTTTGTCACGGGAGGCGGCCTATCACTTGAGGTCACAATCTCGGCATGCCAACATTGAAGATCAAACCTCGAACGCTTCATTTAGTGCAAAGGAGATGGCTCTGCTACTCGATGGTGATCAACGTGAGATTATTCAAAAAGTCAAAACCGTATTGTCTGACCCTGAGTTTAAATATGTTTCCCCTTCTAATATTGATGATTACAGGACTCAGGTTTTGCAATGGTGTAAATACCTAGCGGATCAAGGCTTTGGAGCAATGGCCTTCCCTAAAACGTACGGAGGAAGCGATGATATGAAGCAGTATTTCACCATTATGGAAACACTCTCGTACCACGACTTAAGTATGGTGATCAAGTTTGGTGTACAGTTTGGGTTATGGGGAATGAGTGTTTATTTCCTTGGTACAGAAAAGCATCACAAAAAATATATCCGGCGAATTGGTACACTTGAGCTGCCAGGGTGCTTTGCGATGACAGAAACTGGTCACGGGTCAAATGTTAAAGGGCTCGAGACTACCGCTACTTATGATCATTTACGAAAAATAATTATTATTAGTACGCCTCATAAGCACGCTTGTAAAGAGTATATCGGTAATGCTGCGGTCCACGGACAGAAAGCCACAGTGTTTGCAAAACTCATAATTGATGAAGTAGACTATGGTGTTAATGCGTTCGTAGTACCACTGAGAGATGAAGAGGGGACTTTACAACCAGGAGTGACCATTGAAGATTGTGGGAGTAAGATGGGCTTGAATGGTGTAGATAATGGAAAAATTTGGTTTAACAATGTCGAGATTCCTCTCGATGATATGCTCAATAAGTATGCTTCTATTGACTCCAAAGGAAACTTTCAAAGTGATATCACAAGTGATAACCGGAGATTTTTCACAATGCTAGGCACTTTGGTGGGTGGGAGGATAGGCATCCCACGATCAGGACTGAGTGCGATGAAGTCAGGTATAACCATAGCTATTCGATATGCTAACAATAGAAAACAATTTGGTCCAGAGAATGGTGAAGAAGTACCTATACTGAACTACCGAACTCATCAGCGTCGACTGATGCCACTATTGGCTCATTCTTATGCTGCACATTTTGCTTTACAACACTTGACTGATAGGTTTTTGAATAGAACTGAAGAAGACATGCAGGAGATAGAGGCGATGGCCGCTGCCTTAAAGTCGCATACCACTTGGCAAACAACAGCTTCACTTCAGGAGTGCAGAGAAGCCTGTGGAGGCAAGGGATACCTTTCGGAGAATAGAATTGATCGCTTGAAGAATGATACGGATATCTATACCACCTTTGAGGGTGACAATACAGTGCTGATGCAACTGGTTGCTAAGAGTAGGTTGTCCGAGTTCAAAAAAGAGTTTTCAGATATCAATCTCTTTGGTGTGCTCAGCTATGTGGTGGATCAGGCTAAGACAGGATTGATTGAAATGAACCCAATCACCGTACGCAATACTGATCCCGAGCACTTACTGGACTTAGAATTTTATTTGAGTGCATTTCGCTTTCGCGAGCGTGATGTGTTGACTTCCGCTGCAAGGAGAATCAAGAAGCACATAGACAATGGAATGGATTCATTTGATGCGTTCAATCAGACTCAGAACCATATGGTAGATGTGGGTAAGGCATACGCTGAGCGAGTTGTGCTTGAACAATTCGTCGATCAAGTAAATAATACTACCTCAGATGAGTTGAAACTGATATTGAAGAAGCTGTGTCAATTGCATGCACTTGCTACCATCGAGAAGAACAAAGGATGGTACCTAGAGCATGACTACATGGTCGGTTCCAAGACCAAAGCCATACGCCGAATGGTGAATCAACTTTGTCTGGAAGTGAGAGAGGATGCGTTAGCCCTTGTGGAGGCCTTTGAAATACCAGAGAGTTGTCTTGGTGCTAAAGTATTGGCTGAGATCTAATTAAAGGGAAGCTTCAAATTTACTTAGTAGTCCATTCGTTGTTTTGTTGAGCTTGTTTTTAAAGAATCCTGTCCAGCCAATCATTAATCCAGTAAATCCAATTGCTTGGCGAGACCAGCTATAGAGATCAAAATGATCCGTATGCCTGATGATCTTTCTGTCTTCAAACTCAAATGAAGCATCGATCTTATTGTGCACTTTCCTGCCCGTTTGGCTGAATATGTAATATGCTTCCCAATGGGCATGGCCAATGTTCCCATCCATATGAATTTCCGAAAAATCCACCTTGAAGCCTTTTCCTTTTTGACCCTTGCATAACATACGCCACATATTTCCGGCTCGTGTTCCTTTCAGCTCTCCAAATGCTGGATCTGTGAATACCACATCTTTGTGATAGCAAGCAGCCATTTTTTCAGCATCCAACTGACTAAATGCATTGTAGAAATCTTCGATTAATTGCTTCATTCTTATAAATATAGCTTGCTTTTGGGAGGAATTGGAAAGCTTAGAAAAGTTCGCCTTGCTTTGCTATTGCACCTTCGAGTTCCAATAATGCTTTCTTACGCCAGATCTGGCCACCATACCCTACCATCTCACCATTGCTTCCTATCACTCTATGGCAGGGGATGATAATCGCTATTCGATTGTCTCCATTGGCCTTAGCCATGGCTCTTATTGCTTTTGGGTCGCCAAGAATCTCGGATTGTTGCGCATAAGTTCGGGTCACTCCGTAAGGAATTTTCAAAAGCGATTCCCAGACTTTCCGCTGAAAAAATGAACCAGGGTAAGTGAGTGGCACTTCAAAATCCTGACGTTCACCCTCAAAGTATTCTAGCAGCTCTTTTCTTAATTGATCGAAGTGAAAGTGGTCTTGATCGATGAGTTCACTTTCGAAATACTTCTTTACACGTTCTATCTGAGTGGGAAGCATCCGTCGGTCATGAAACTCTAGCAAGCAGATACCATTATCTGTGGCTCCTGCAATCATATCTCCAAGAGGTGTCTTAATCGTTTGAATGCTTACTTCCATTTTGTGAGGTTATTTGCGGGGCATTAGATTCTTCTAAGTAACTTCATTCCAATGGATTTAGAAAGTATTTTCAAAGTTGGTTTAATGGTAATTTCTATTCCGCTATTCTTTTGGCTCAGGGTAAGAGCCATTAACAAAAGGAAGAAAGGTGCTACTGTTAGATGTCCAGAATGTGGCACAGATCAGCGGCTCAAGGTGTTGGGCAATTACACTTGCTTGAGTTGTAAAGCTGTTGTGAGGTTCTACAATAGCAATGGAGATGCGATTGAGCGCATCCCCATGTACTTTTGCGTTGCTTGCCAAGCGGAGAATTTCAAAGGAGTATTGACTTGCCATGCATGCGGCCTAGCCAACCCTCAAGGTATTCCTGATTGAACTCTTACTCTGTCCTCAACGCTTCCACGGGATTTCGCGAGGTGTTTTTCCATACTTGAGAGATCAATGTGCTACCAACTATCAATACGAGGATTAAAATTGCTGGACCTACATTCATAATTCCTATTGGTGCATGTATCTCCATTTGGTTAATCCATAGTGAATTGATGATAATTGCTATTGGAATAGCAATAACTGAAGTAATCAATAGCATCACTAAAAAACTTTTGGTCATTGAATATGCAATAGAGCCAAATGATGCACCAAGGACTTTTCGGATACCTATTTCCTTTGTCCTTGTTTGTAAGTGAAAGCTGACCATCCCTAAGAATCCTAGCCCAGTAATGGAGATTGCGATTACAGAAACGAAGGTGAGGATGCTTCCTAAATCATAAAGAAATTGATAAAATAAATCAGTCTCTTCTTTTAGGAACCCACCTTTAAATATTCTATTGGGATCTATGGTTGACCATTTGTCTTCCATTTTTTTACTAAAGGATGCTTTATCGCTATTACTGATATTGAAATAAGCGAATTGATATGCGTCATCTTTGATGCGGAGGACTAGAGGATTAATAGCCTTCATCAGAGGTTCCCAATGGTAGTCTTTCACAACTCCGAGTATGGTTACCCGAGAATCTTCATCGAGTATTACGATCTCATTGATTGCTTCTAATGGTGTTTTGTAACCTAGTCTTTCAACAGCACGCTCATTTAGCAAAACAAACTTTTCCTGATCACCTAGTATTACCCGCGGAAAATTTCTTCCAGCCATTATTTCTAGCTCCATGACCTCTGCATACCTTGGCTCCACAAAGAAGTAATAAATACCGAACGGTTCTTCAAGAGTATCTCTTTGGATATCAGTGCTATATGATCTACCAACTGCAGGATGGTGAGATGCAAAGGTCACAGTTTCAATACCAGGTATTTGGGAGAATTCTTGCGCTATTACCCCAGGTTCATGACCTTGTAATTCTACGAAGTAAAGATTTTCATCAGCAAAACCAAAACTCATATTTGTGAGATGATCGGCCTGAGATTGCACAAGGAAAATAGTAATTAGCAGTATTATTGAAAGTCCAAATTGAAGACTTAACAAGGCTCTTTTGGAAACCAATTTTTTGAAGAAAGATCGCTTTCCATTGGAGAAATCACTTACACTTCCTTTTAGAGCCTTTATAGTGTCCAATTTGGAGATATACAATGCTGGACCAACGCCAGATAATGTGCCAAGCAACAAGCTAAAGAGCAGAAAGAATCCATAAGCAAATACCGTGTCCTTAATAGTTAACCCTATCAAACTGAATATGTGAATACTATTAAATTGATCAATCAGATACCAATATATGAGTACCGCGAATAATAGCGATAGAAGGGAGATGATGATTGACTCAATGATAAACTGAGTGATTATCTGACCCCTAGTAGCACCATTGCTTTTTCTGATCCCAATTTCTTTGATTCTAGTCAATGACTTTGCAATTGAGAGGTTGGTGTAGTTGATACTCGCCGTAATGATGACGATCACGCCAAGAAAACCGAAGAATACTAATACAAAACGAGGGAGCGTGTTGGCTAGCTCATTCCCTAGCATTCTGCTAGGAACTATATCCTTTATTGGCTGAAGCTCGTATTCATATCCTAAATCACCTTCTTCTACTTTTGTATTTTGATCACCTAACAGGTTGATAATTCTCTGAGCTTCTAGAGGTGAAGAACCTTCTTTTAATACGAGATAGTTATAATTCATCCACTGAGTCTCCCAATCATCATAAGCTTCGTCTATGAGTTCGTCATTGACCAGAAGCGGCAATGAGCTGAAGCTGGCCAGTACATTAAATCTAATATGGCTTTTTCCAATTGGATCTTTAACAACACCAGTCACAGTATAGCTGCCCTTTTCTTTGACCTTCACGATAGCGTTCATATAGTCACCATCCGGGAACAGAAGGCTAGCCATTGATTCGCTCAAAACCATCTTAAAAGGACTTGAAAGTGCAGTTATTTCATTTCCATCTAGTAATTCAAATCCAAATACCTCAAAGAATTTTTCGTCAGCAAAAAGGGAGCGTGTTCCAATAATATCACCTCCATCTATGATTTTATATGGAGATTCTAACTCACCACTCAAGGCATGATTTAAGTTGGTGTAACTCTCCACCATTTCATATTGCTCTGCGAACAGCTTTACAACAGGTAATGGGGAGGTAGCATAACCATTTGAGAAAAAACCTCTTTCACCCTTTTGATAAGAGATCACACGATAGGTCTGGTCTCCTTTGGGATGGAAGCTGTCATGTGTCATATGATCATGCACGAGCAAGATCAAGAGTAGGCAAACAGACATACTAAGCGAAAGACCAATAACGTTGATGGCAGTAAAGCTCTTGTGCTTTTTCATGCCTCTCCAGGTGACTAAAAGGTAGTTTTTCCACATATTCTTAGGATTTACTTTTTATTCAGATTCTGAACAATCAAGAAATAGGCAAGGAAACCGAGACTTAGGCAAGTGGCAAGTATGCCATAAGGAAGTGTAGAGTTTTGTCCAAAGTTAAAGATCGAAATAACCATAAGGCCAATGCCCCCAGAAAGAACAATTAAGCCCCACTTCAACGCCCCATATTTATTCTCTGCCTGATTTTGAAGTAATTGACCAGCATCGTCACCAATTAATCCCTTTTCTACCATCTTCTTTCTTAAGTAATAATCCGTAAGTGTTTTAATTACAATGTAAAGGCCAAATGCAAATGGACCTAAAACAGCTATTGGGGTAAGTACTTCTCTTAAATTCTCATCCATGATTTTATGTTTTTGTGTTTGGGGGATTTGACAATCAATGGGTAACTAAATGTTGCAGTTGGGGAATATATTTTTTCATTCAAGATTTATTTAGGACTTTGTGCAACATCCCAATAAGTATGGTTGTCAAATTAAACCTGAATGGAGGATAAAGATCTCATTAGCGCCGTACTAAGAAACAATAGACATGCCTTTGCTCAGTTGATTGATCAGCATAAGCAGTTGGTTGGTCATATGGTGGCTAAGCTGATTGATGATCCATTTGAGCGAGAGGAGTTATGTCAAGATGTTTTTGTAAAGGTTTACAATAACATTGGAAGCTTCAAAGGGGATTCGAAATTATCGACATGGATAGCTACTATTGCTTATCGAATGTCTGTGAATAAGCTAAAATCGCTGAAACGGACTCCTGATATGGATGACTTGGATCAGGTGAATTTTCACCATTCAGAAATGAACAATGAACTTATTGATAATGATTTCTCAAAATTCGTTCACGACTTAATAGGTAAGATGCCAATCAATTACCGGACGGTTCTTACGCTGTTTTATATAGAGGGATTCAGCTATCCTGAAATTGTCGAAGTGACAGGGATGCCAGAAGGGACTGTCAAAAACTATCTTTTCAGAGCTAAAAAGAAATTGAAAGAAATTATCACACCCTACATTGGGACTGAAATTGAAAGATGATGAACGATAAAATGGATTGGAATAAAAAAATAGAAGACGCACTTTCTAGTGCACCTTCATTTGAGTTGGATGAAAAATTTAATCAACTCGTATTTCGGAAAATAGATCGTCTTGAAGCCAAATCAAGACGGAACGAATGGTTTGTTTATAGTGCGTTAATAGGTTTTTTCGGAATGGTATCCATAATTATCGTGATCCTATTCATGGAAAACATTACTAATGATCAGATTCAAACGGGCGTTTCATGGTTGTTTATGATCGGTGGCTTATTGGTTGCATTTCAGATCATTGAAAACAAGTACATAAAGCATAGAGACCTTACTTAACCATACTTGGCATTGTAGTCAACAATTGCTTTTTCTACAATGGCCATTGCTGTTTTCTTATCTTGGAAGTCTTCAATAACAACTTCCTTATTTTCTAATTTTTTATAGTCTTCAAAGAAATTTCTCAATTCCTTGATGAAATGTGGAGGTAATTCTGATATGTCATTGTAGTGATTTACACTCATATCTCCAGCTGCTACTGCAATGATTTTATCATCTTTCTCGCCTTGATCCAGCATTTGCATAGCACCTATCACCTTCGCAGGAACAATACAGAGAGGATCAACCACAATCTGTGTAAGAACAACTATGTCTAAGGGATCACCATCATCGCAATAGGTTCTTGGAATGAAACCATAATTGGCTGGGTAGTACATTGAAGAATAAATTACCCGGTCTAAAATAAGCATCCCAGAATCTTTATCTAATTCATATTTGGCTCTGCTTCCTTGTGGTATTTCAATAATTCCATTTACTATTTCAGGCGATTCCGGTCCTATACGGACATTATGCCAAGGGTTCATCATAAGTGATTTGTTAGTTTACTCAATGATAAACAGCCAAGGTGACTGTTCCTAAGTCCTATCTATAAAATCAAGTATTTGCAGCGAAATTGTATGTTAACGCAAAGTGTTTGGTTGGAATTGCTAATTCTAAAAATAATGAGTTGGAGTACAAATAGATAAGGCTGACCTCATCTAGAAAGGCTCAATTCGATGTTTATTCTTAACTTAATGATTGGATAAAACCAATGGAAAATGAAGATTACCTCAATTCTTTTATTTACCACTTTAACCATGGGTTTCTGTTTAGGTCAGAATATTAATCCCAAGGAAGTGGAGATAATCAGGGATAATTTTGGAGTCCCTCACATCTTTTCTCCAACAGATGCTGGTGTAGCATATGGTTTGGCTTGGGCTCACGCGGAGGATGATTTCAAGACCATCCAGTTGACTATGTTAGCTGGTAAAAAGATGTTGGGATTGCATCTAGGAAAAGATGGGGCTGCAGTGGATTATGTTGTGTCCTTACTTAGATGTCAGGAGTTGGCCGAGAGTCAATGGAATACCTTGTCTACCGAATATCAAAAAGTCATAACCGGCTATACATCAGGTCTTAATTCTTATGCAGAAAATCATCCTAAAGAAATTCTAGTTAAAGGCTCTTTTCCTGTTTTGGTCAAAGAAGTTTTAGCTGCTTATGTGCTCTCACTTTCGGTAATTTCTGGAGCTGATCAGGTGGTGAAAAACTTGGTCAATGGGAAGGTGGTTGATACTCCTGATTTGAGTGGTAAAGGATCCAATGCTTTTGCGTTTTCCCGGAGTAAAACAACGGATGATTACGTGTACCTAAATATCAATTCTCACCAGCCATTGGAGGGGCCTTCGAGTTGGTATGAAGCACACTTAGTAAGTGAGGAAGGGTGGAATGTGATGGGAGGACTGTTCCCCGGAGGAGCCACCATTTTTCATGGAACCAACGAGAATTTAGGGTGGGCACATACTGTGAACTACCCTGATAAAATCGATATTTTTCAGTTGGAGATGCATGAAAAAGATGAGTTAAAGTATAAAATTGATAGTGTATATAAAGTCCTTGAATTACAGCAAGTTAAATTATCAATCAGAATAATAT
>CAYGPP010000090.1:0-16601 GCA_964351885.1 uncultured Marinoscillum sp. | reverse complement strand
TATCTATATGGTACAATAATTCTAAGCTTATTCGGGCCATTACTTAATAAAACATACGTTTATCACAATTCTTAAAAGATGAATTCAAGAAGATCATTTTTAAATAAATCAATAATGGTTGCCGCTGGAGGTCTGCTTGCACGTCCGCTTTTATCCCAATCAATTCAAGCTCAAAATCCTCTCCCTTCTCTGGAAGGACGAAAAGTCCTCTTCATATATGGAGGGTGGCCTGGTCATCAGCCCCTTAAGTTCCGTGATTACATGGTCCCATGGATGAAAGATGCTGGTGCTACTGTGGAAGTGTTTGATACACTTGAACCATATACCTACTCCGAATTTATGGACACTATTGATTTGGTGATTCAGATTCATACTATGTCGTCCATTAGTAAAGAAGAGGAAAAAGGTTTGCTAAAGGCTGTCAAAAATGGGACTGGCATGGCTGGCTGGCACGGGGGCATGTGCGATGCTTTTAGGAATAACGTGGCTTATCAATTCATGACTGGCGGACAATGGGTGGCTCACCCAGGTGGTGTTATTGATTACTCTGTCCAGGTTACTGACCAACAGGATCCGGTAATGGCCGGATTATCTGACTTTAAAATGAAAAGCGAACAATACTACATGCATGTGGATCCGAATATAAAAGTTATGGCAACCACTACTTTCACAGGGGATCATAATGAATGGATTGATGGCTGTGTAATGCCTGTTGCTTGGAAAAAAATGTTTGGTAAAGGTCGCATATTCTTTACTTCGTTAGGGCACAATTTAAACCATGTTACGGAGGTGCCTGAAGCAATAACAATCATCAAACGGGGAATACAATGGGCAAGTGCAAGCAAATACGAGCCTAAAGAAGAATGGCTCAGTCCTATTTACAAATCGAAAAGCTAAGTGTAAGAATTTAAATCAGTTTTCTTAGAAACGATGATTCATTATTGACTTTGATTGATATTAGAATACCATTGAAAATTCTAAGCAATAACTTAACAATTCTGTTTGCCAAAAATTCGTCATTTAAGCTCTAGCGCCTTAACCTCTGAATTATAGCCGGCTCTGATATCATTAAATCTAGCTACCATTTCTTGAAGTTTTTCATTATTCTGTTTAGCTAAATTCATTTTCTGTCCCACATCATCCTTAAGATTAAACAGCATAAATTCTGGAGCATTTCCCAACTCAATGTTTACCTGTTTATTGACTGTTGCTCCATTGTATGAGGGAATCATTACCCAATCCCCCATCCTAAGCGCTGTTCTCGATGAAGCTTCCAAGACCAGCTCATCTCTTCCATATTGTGATTTACCTAGTAGTACATTTATGATATTCTCACTATCGGCATTGTCAATCTTCACTTCTAATAAACTTGCAAGTGACGCCATCAAATCAATTTGACAAACTAGCGCATCAGAGACCTGTGCACTGATTTTATCTTTCCAATAAACCGCAAATGGCACTCTGGTTCCTGCTTCAAATAAGCTGTACTTTCCGCCCCTTAATCCTCCCTTTGGATCATGATTACCAATCTTTTCTACTGCGTCATCATAGTATCCGTCATTCAAAACAGGACCATTATCACTTGAAAAGACAATCATAGTATTTTCTAGTAATCCCTCGGATTCGAGCATTTTAACAAACTCACCAATACACCAATCTGCTTCTACAATTGCATCCCCTCTTGGCCCCATTCCGGAGCTACCCACAAATCGCGGATTAGGTGTTCTTGGTACATGTGGCTGCTGCAAAGCATAGTACAGAAAGAACGGTCCCTTTTTATGCAGAGAAACATACTCCTTAGCTTTATCTAGAAAGTGATCAGCCATGTCTACATCGCTCCACTTGGCGGCCTCTCCACCCTTCATATACCCAATCCTCGGAATACCGTTTACAATGCTTTGGTTATGACCATGATGCCACTTCATAGTAATCAAATCAGGATTGTCCAAACCTGTAGGTTCTCCTTCAAAATTTTCTTTATAATTCACTTCAATTGGGTCGTTCGGATCTAAACCCACTACGTCACCATTTTCTATATACACAGTAGGCACACGATCCTGCGTGGCGGCAAGAATGTATGAATAATCGAATCCCACTTCATTAGGGCTAGGACTTATATGCTGATTCCAATCAGTATTTCCGTTACCTAAGCCAAGGTGCCATTTGCCGACAATACCAGTGTGATAACCTGCTGCCTGAAACATCTTCGGCAAAGTTTGCTGAGCAGTGTCAATAATCAATGGTGCAGTACCAGGTAGTATCTTTGCATTCTCTTGTCTCCAAGGATATTCACCAGTTAATAACGCATATCGACTTGGAGTACATGTGGCAGACGAGGCATATCCATTTGTGAACTTTACGCCTCCATTAATCAACGCATCCATATTAGGCGTTTTGAGTTGGTCAGCACCATAAGCACCTACATCTCCATAGCCCAAATCATCAAGGTATATGATAACCACGTTTGGTGTTTTATCAGGATCAGATTGTTGCTGCTCCTGTGTGGTAGCGCAACCGTAAAGAAGTACTAGACAAAACAACCCTACCAAATACTGTGAAGATGATTTCATTATAGAATTAGTTTAAATTTTGAAAATTCACAACAAAGGTGAATTGAAAAAGTCAAGGAAAGTGGACATACGTTTTCTCAAGAGAATTGAAGTTTAGTTTGATATCTATCAAATCTAACCTTTCAAAAAAATGTTTCATTCTCAGCGACTCTTCAAGAATAATCTATTATTTATCGTCACTTGCTTTCTCGCCCACTTTTACACCTTTAGCCACGTGAGTGGTTTTGCGTTTGCCTTTGAACCCTCTGATATACTGATAATCATAAGAAGCATATTTATGGGTTAATCCCCACTGAAAGATATTAAAAGGATCATCTGGATCAACTGTCCTATTCAACCCTATAGCATGTGGAGGTGCCGGAATGCTTGCTATGATCTCAAAATTGATCCCATCTGGTGACACCTGAACAGTGTTCTTCTCAGGACCATCTGTAGTAATCAAAGAAGCAATACCACCTCTATAAGGCCATACACAGATTTCGTGACCACTATTTGAGATAGGATTGTACTTAGACTTGACATAAGGACCAAGTGGATTGTCGGCTATAGCCACTCCGTGACGAATCTGACGACCTCCCCAGGTAATAGCTTCACCCATTTGCTCTCCTTTATAGTATAGGTAGAACTTCCCTTGGTATGGAATAATGCAAGGATCATGAACTTTGTGACTATCAAAATCACCTTTCTTCTCTACCATGAAACGATTCTGTTCTGTTCCTTTCCAAACTCCATTATCAGCCGGGCTAAGAACAGGTTCTTTCGTTTTGGTCCATGGTCCATAGGGAGAATCTGACCAAGCCATTCCTACTTGGTTTTTAACCCTTACGTTGTAAGGTGATTTCACAGTCTGGTAAACCAGATAATACTTCCCTTCCCATTCCAATATTTCGGTAGTAAAAACAGAGCGATCGTCATAAGCTCCTTTCTCTCCTCGAGGCACAGCTAACCCCTCTTCTTTCCAAGTGATTCCATCCAAAGAAGAAGCAAACCAAATGTCACATCGATCCCATGGGAAAACTTTATCCTCATCTATATTGCCAGCGAATCCATCAGTTGCTCCAACACTTTTACTATACCAAACCATGTACTTACCATCATGCTTGATGATCGCACTTGGATCTCTTCTTACCACACCTTCTTCGTAGGCCAAATCACCCTTTAAGTCATAGACTTCAAATTGGCCAAACCACTCATTGGTCAAATCTGGAGACCACTTCAAGGCACGCTTAGAAGCGGCACTTAAGAATTCTTGATTGGTTATTCCAAAAAAATCAAGACGCTCAGGAGTGATGTTCAAATCATCTTCTGGTTTTTCTTTCATTTGTTCTTGAGGCTGACATGCCACAATTACTAATGCGAAACAGGCTATTAATGATGTATTCAAAAATTTCATATTGTTTTATTTTTAAAATTTATGCTAGTGAGTTTCCAACTGCGATGATGATTACTCCGCCAATCATACAAGCAAGCCCGATGTAAAGCGCCGATTTCGCTTTCGAAGAAGCCTTAGTCCATTCGCCAGTGAACAAGCCACTGATGATAGCTACAGCCACACAAACCGTATTGAAGATCGCATAGCCAACAGTATTACCAGCGGCTCCTAACTTGAATGCTGCGAAAGCAAATAATGCGGATGCTGCAAAGTTCAAGATTGCCATGACTGTAGTCAATGAAATGTTTTTACCTAAAGCAGGCGTACTGAACTTACCCCATAATTTCTTGGAAGAAAGTTGAGCGATGAAATAAGGAATCACGAATATACCACCTGCTACATAGATGATGAACATCACACCAACAGAAGTGACCCACTCAGCATTGCCAGCAGCTTGAGAAGCTTCGTGAATGATAGGTCGTCCTACTGCATTGGCATAGCTAAATCCTGTGGCTAACAAACCACCTACAACCGCAATTGATATCCCAGTACTCATTGACCCTTTTACTGATTCACTATCTCCTTCGTCTTTCTGACGTTGGATACCTGCGCGACCATTGGAAATCACCCCAATAAGCACAACAGCAATTCCTGCCATGATGGTCATAAATTGGTTCTGAGCTGGAAGTCCATCCACTAAGAATGGCAGTAATGATCCAACCAAAATAACTGTACCAATGAAAATAGAAAAGCCTAATGAAAGGCCAATGTGGTTAATCGCTTTACCCCACATCATTACGCCAATACCCCAAAGAATACTGGCTATACCCATCTTTAAGAGAATATCCGTAGGAATAGCAGCAAGCACACCACCAAAGTCGTTGATAAGTAAAAAACCAGCTACTAGCGGCACCAGAAACATATTGATGGTAAACATCATTCCCCAAGTGTTTTCGAATTCGAAATCCTTAGTGAATTTTTCAGGAAGGGCATAAAGCCCAAGTGTTACTCCAGCGAAAATCGCCCAGATAATTCCTTCTATCATGATTATTATAGGTTAGTACTTATGAATTTGAATTGTGTTTCACTGTTGAATCGCTCTCCTGGCTTAGTGGTAGTCTTTGGAGAACCTGAGATGTTCGGCCCATTTTGATATCGATGTGTTTCAAAACAAAACGCTCTGAACTTTCCGTATTGATGGCCATTCTCTCTTTTTAGATTATCTGATGTGTACTTTCCTGTATAGAAAAGCATACAAGGCTCATTTGATCTTACCTGCATTTCAAGATCACGGAAATGATTTTTAACAGAGGCCATCGGCTGTAATTCTTCATTCTCATTATCGAAAATGTAGAAGTGTTCAAAACCATCCCCCATTTCATTCTGCACATCTTTGATCTTTTTCCTGAATCTCAAATCATCTGGCTGCCCATTTAGGTTTAGTACCTCGCCTGTAGCTGCTCCTGTTTCATCTGTAGCTAGCCGTTCTCTTGAGTTGATCTGTACTGCATGACTTTCAATATTATTGATAAAGCCAGAGAGGTTGAAATAGGTATGATTGGTCATAGATAGAGGTGTTTCTCTATCTGTGGCTCCTGAATATTGTATATTGAGTGAATTGTCCTCAGCAAGAATGAAAGTCACCGCTACGTCCACATTACCTGGGAATCCTTCTTCCATATCAGGAGAATGCATATTCATTTTGATCACATCACCATACTTGCTTGGTGCTATTGTACCAACCCATAGTTTCTTGTCAAATCCTTTTACACCACCATGTAGATTATTATTTCCTGCATTGGCAGCAAGCTGGAAATCCTCACCATTCAGAGAAAACTTAGCATCCTTAATCTGAGAGCAATAGCGACCTACGGTACATCCGAAATAAGGAGAATTAGCAACATACTCATCAGAAAAATAACCTCCGAATGTATCAAAACCACAGACTATCTCTCTTAACTGACCAGAAACCGGAACCTTGATTGAAGTAATGGTAGCGCCGTAATTCATCACCTTTACCGACATCTCATTATCATTGGTCATGGTAAATAAGCTGACCTCTTTTCCTTCAAACTCTCCAAACTTTTCTTTTACAACTTTTACCATTTTTTCGTTTTCTAAATTTTAAAAGGTGACAATTTATTCCAATCAAATATCACCCCTGTTCCGGGAGTATCAGGAGCAACAGCGCGATAATTTTCTGCTACTAATGGGCGGGTGGTATATTCATCAATAGGAAAACTGTGCACTTCTAGCCATCCGCCATTGGACTGAGCGGAAATAAGGCTCACATGAAGTTCTTGCATTCCATGAGCACATACTGGAATATCATATTTACGTGATAACTCTGCTACTTTTAACCAACCAGTAATACCTCCACAATTGGAAGCATCGGGCTGAATAAAGGAAAGTTTAGCCTGATCAAATGCATATCCAAATTCATGAATAGTATGAAGGTTCTCACCCATGGCTAATGGCACATTGGTAGCGCTTGCTATCTCAGCAAACCCTTGATAATCGTCCGGAATGGTCGGTTCTTCAAACCATGTGATATTGTAAGGCTCCATTCGATTAGAGCACTCAATTGCCTTCTCCACGCTCATAGAATAATTGGCATCTACCATGAATGTAACATCCGGCCCGACGAATTCTCGAACTGCTTTTATTCGTTCGATATCTTCATCCAGATTTTCTCGGCCAATTTTGATCTTCACTGCTTTGTATCCTCTATCCATATACTCTTGCATATTGCCGAGTAGCTTCTCGATGGGGAACATCAAATCAATGCCACCGCAATAAGCCTTACAGGTCTTGTCAGCCCCTCCGGCCATTTGCCAGAGTGGTTTATTGGCCTTCTTGCATTTGATGTCCCAGAGCGCTATATCTACTGCAGAAATAGCAAATGAAGAGATTCCTCCTCTACCTACGTAGTGGATATGCCACTCCATTTCGTCATAAAGACCATCGATATCCGAACCATCTTTGCCCATCAGCATAGGCGTCAGGTCATGCTCTACCATCGCCTTAATGGCAAAACCGCCTTTACCTCCGGTGTAGGTATATCCAGTTCCTTCGCTTCCATCACTTAGCGTGATGGTCACGGTGATCAACTCAAAAAAGGTATGATCGCCATGTTTTGCGTCGCTTAGCACCTCTTTGAGAGGCACATGAAACAGACTCGTTTTTACATCAACTATGCTCGTTTCCAATGCAATTATTTATAATTGACATAAAATGTTTTCTTCTCTAAGTACTGCTCAAAACCGTACTTACCATCTTCTCCTCCACTACCACTCTTTTTGTAGCCATTGTGGAATCCTTGATGCTGCTCACCATGACCTCTATTGATATAGATTTCACCGAACTCTAATTCATCTGTGAGACGAGCAATTTTCTTATAGTCCTGAGTGAAGACCATTGCCGCAAGACCAAACTCACAATCATTCGCCCAAGCGACTACTTGATCAAAATCAGTGAATTTAATTACTGGCAAGATTGGGCCAAATGCCTCTTCGTGAACTATGGTCATCTCCTGAGTCACATCAGTAATTACCGTAGGCTCAAACCAATGTCCTTTTTCAAACTGAGCACCAGTTGGTCGTTTACCACCGATGGCTATCGTAGCTCCTTCTTCGATAGATTTAGAAACCAAATGCTCCATATTTTTCAATTCTGAAGCATTCACCTTAGGTCCCATTTCGATATCTCTTTCCAATGGATTACCCAACTTGATTTGCTTGGTCTTCGCGAGGAATTTCTCCATGAACTTGTCGTAAATATCTTCATGAACATACATTCGCTCATTGCAAGTACAAACCTGACCGCAGTTGTCCCATCTCGAATGGAAGGTAGCTGCCACGGCCTGATCGATATCTGCGTCCGCAAAAACGATAGAAGGCGCCTTTCCTCCAAGTTCTAGTTGAACATGTGTAAGGTTTTCAGCAGCTGTTCTAAAAATCGACTGTCCAGCTGGAGTAGAACCTGTCATGGTCACCATATTAGTCAATGGATTACCAACCAACGCTTCACCCAAAACTCTACCTGGTCCTGTTACGATGTTCAATACGCCTTTTGGCAAACCTACTTTGTTGGCAATATCGCCAAGCTCCAATGTTGCTAAAGGTGTCTCTTGTGTTGGTTTAACCACGATCGTATTTCCTGCAACCAAAGCCGGGCCGATCTTTCTTCCGGCCAAAGCCAATGGAAAGTTCCATGCAGTGATAGCTACGACCACCCCCCTTGGGATTTTGTGAATATAAATATGCTCCTGTTCATTGTCAGACTGCACTATGTCTCCTTCAAACTGTCTCGCCCAATCACAAGCATACTCAATGAAAGTAGCTGTTACTTCCACTTCAATTTCCGCCAAGGTAATGATCTTGCCTTGCTCTCTTGTGAGCAATTCTGCAAGCCTTAACTTATTGGCTCTGATCTCAGCTGCAAATTTGCGGAGGATCTCAGCGCGTTTGCGAGCTGGCCATTTTTTCCATTCTTTCTGAGCTGCCGCTGCTGCTTCAAGAGCTGTTTGAGCGTCTTTCTCCACGCCCATTGCTGTTGTTCCTACTTCACTTTCATCAATTGGACTAAGGATTGGTGCTCTTTCACCTGAAGAGGATGGTACCCATTCTCCATTGATGAATAGTTCGTATGCTTTGCTTGTTGCCATGATTGTAATACTATGGTTTACTTATTACTTAATGTTATGAAAAGGGTTGTCCAAAAATGGATCATCGGCCCATCCAGCCACCATCTACGAGCATGATAGATCCGCTCATGTAGTTGGATGCAGATGAAGCCAAAAACACTGTAGGCCCTGCAAAATCTTCCGCTTTACCCCAACGACCTGCTGGAATTCTAGAAAGAATAGATGCAGAGCGCTCTGGATCATTTCTCAAAGCTTCAGTATTATCTGTGCTAATATAACCTGGAGCTATCGCATTGACGTTCACGCCTTTGGATGCCCATTCGTTGGCGAAAGCCATAGTCATTTGACCTATTGCTCCTTTACTAGCCGCGTATCCAGGAACGGTTATACCTCCTTGAAAGGTCAATAGTGAAGCCGTGAAGATAATTTTACCTTTCCCCCTAGCTACCATCTCCTTACCAAACTCTCTAGTCAAAATGAACTGTGAGTTTTGGTTCACTTCGATCACCTTGTCCCACATTTCGTCTGGATGCTCAGCTGCAGGGGCTCTTAATATTGTCCCTGCATTGTTTACCAAAATATCCACTTGAGAATGATTTGCTTTCACTTCCTTGATAAAAGCGTACAAAGAGTTTCTATCTGAAAAATCACATGTATACGCTGTGAATTTCTTTCCTAAGCCTGTCACCACTTTCTCCACTTTGCTACCTGACTTCTCAAGTGTAGCGCTCACTCCGATGATATCAGCACCTGCTTCTGCAAGACCTTTGGCCATGGCCATGCCAATACCTCTCTTGCAACCAGTGACCAAAGCCACTTTTCCGTCTAATTTGAATTGATCTAAAATACTCATCTTATAATTTGTCTTATTGTTATTGCTGGCAATCGATTAAGTATTTCATCCCAGCCGGATTGTTATCAATGATTTCGAAAATGCTTTGAATGTTGTCTAGGGTATCTATTTTGGTAATCAAAGACTCAAAAGGAATATTACCAGAAGCAGCTATTCTTATCGCTTCTTCATAATCATCTTCCTCATAAAGCCTAGCTCCTAACAGCTCTATCTCCGCCCAGAAGAATTTAAATAGATCGACTGGCTTTTTCTCCCCACCATGAATAGCTACCATGACGATTCTACCTCGTGCGTTCATTACATCGGTCATGGCTTGCACACCTGGTGCGGAACCTGAAACTTCAAATGAACAGTCGATCATTGCTGATCCAGTCAATTGGCTTACGCGCTCCAGAAGATCTTCCTTAATTGGGTTGATGGTTTGAAAACCTAAATCCCCAAGCATCTTAATTCTGGTTTCATTTACCTCAGAAATGAAAACTTTAGCTCCTTTTTCTTTCAGAACGAAAGCGATCAACGTACCTATTGGTCCACCTCCTATGACAAGGCAATTCTCTCCAGCTTTGACACGTCCGATCTTTACGTCGTGGCATGCTACAGACAATGGCTCAATAAATGCTCCATGCTTCAAGGAAAGATTTTCTGGCAAATGGTGAAGCGTATACGCCGGAACTGTCCAGCTATTTTGAAACGCTCCTTGACTATCTATCCCAATAAATTTTAAGTTTTTTCCAACATGAGCATGTCCTTTATCATAAGGGTGTGGTTCCCCAAAGTGCAATGGTCTCACCGCTACTTTATCACCAACTTTCACATTGGTAACACCCTCCCCTAGCTCTGCCACTACAGCTGATGCCTCGTGACCTACGGTCATAGGCGGCTTCACTCGAGCGTCCATTACACCATGATAGATGTGGACATCAGTGCCGCATACTCCACAGTATGCTACATCTAATCTTACTTCACCTTTTTCAGGTTTGATTGATAGTCCAGCGCCAATTTCAAATTGACCCTTTTCTTTATAAAATGCTGCTTTCATAATTGGTCTTGATCCAATATTTATAGTGTGTTGTTAATAATATCTAATTCTACTGACTGAGTTTTTAGTCCATCTCCAGTTACTGTGATTTTGGCTTTCGTATTCGCTCCACTTCTCTTGGATTGAACAACAAGAAGCGCTCTACCCTCGTCTGTCACAACCGAGGTTGCCTTATGTGTTTGTGTATTATTCTCAGCTCCATTATCTACACCAAGCACTTTTAAATCCCCTTCTATTTTGAATGAAACTCTTTTATCATCTAGGTGCACAGGATTGCCCGCATCATCAGTGAGTTGAACTGTTAAATGAGCAACGTCATAACCATCAGACTCAAGCTTCATTTTATCAGATTCAAGGGCTATTCGACTTGAGCTTCCAGCGGTAGTTATTTGTGTAGTAACAACCTTACCACCTTTTGTTCCTGAAGCCTTAAGCACCCCTTCTTTGAAAGGGACTGCCCACTTGTAAATATGATCTTCAAAATCAGCCAAAGACTTTTTACCTAGGCTCCTGTCATTTAAGAAAAGCTCTACTTCATCGCAATTCGAATACAACTCAACGATTATCATTTCACTATTCTTATATTTCCAATGTTGGTTAACATCTTGCCAGATCCATAGGGCATTTTTCCATTTCCCAGGTTCCTTCTCTACTGGCTTCCCTGAGGCTTTATCAATTGTGAAAGTTGATTTTTGCTCTGTCTGAGTTGCCATATATAATGAAGGTGCTTCTGTCCACAATGATTTCATCATGTGAAAGCTAGGCTTTTTAAAACCAGCAACGTTCAGCAAGCCGGAAGGCAAGGCTTTTCTTGGCCATTGTGCATTTGTTTCACCCATATAATCAATCCCTGTCCAAAGAAATACGCCCGAAATAAATGGTCTCTCCAATACAGCTTTCCACTCATGCCATTGACCAAGATTCTCAGTACCCATGATAACCTTGTCCGGATATTTTTTGTGGCCGTAATCATATAATACTCTTCTATAGCTATATCCAACCACGTCTAAAGCATCTCCGTATCCAGTTACATGACTAGCCGAAGGAAGAATGCAATTTGCCACTACAACTCTAGTGGTATCCATTTCTTTAGTCCATGCAGAAAGCTTCTTTGCAGTTTTGGCCAACTCATACTCAAGTGGAGAATACTTCTTAGTGTTTGCTATAATTCCAGCTTCGTCTAATGGAGGAAGTTCCCAGAAATAATTACCACTCCAGTTCATATTGAAGTAGCCTGTGATGTTTCTGTATCTAGGGTGATAAGTCCACTCTATCTCATTACCAATACTCCATTGTATGATCGATGGATGATTTCGGTGTGCGAGCATCGTGTTTTTTAGATCTTTTTCAGCATCCTGTTGAAAAAACTCAGCGTGACCTCTTGAAATATAATCGCTGTGACGTTCTTCTTGATTTAATCTTTTATCCTTTGGATAATCCCACTCATCATAAAACTCATCTTGAACAAGTATTCCTAATTCATCACATAGATCTAAGAAATCATCAGCGCCAGGATTATGTGCTATTCTTACAGCATTTACTCCTCCTTCCTTGAGCGTCTCAAGTCTTCTTTTCCAAACGCCTTTCGGTACTGCAGATCCTACCAGTCCTCCATCATGATGCAAACAAACACCCTTGATTTTTAGGTTTTCATCATTCAAAGTAAATCCTGTATTAGGATCAAAATTGATTGATCTAACACCAAATTTGGTAGTCTTCCGATCTACTACCTCTCCATCAAGCATGATTTTAGAAACTGCAGTATACAAAACAGGATTGTTCAAACCCCATAACGCAGGTGATTTAATCTCTAAGTTGTTAGATAACACGGTAGAACCTTGCCCTTCCAGTGCAAGAGAAATTTCATCGGTTTTGGCAACAGAATTTCCTTTTGGATCAAAAATCTCAATTGAATAGGAAAATGTTTTATACTCATCGTAAGCGTTTAAAATATCAGTTCGAACTGCAACACTCGCTAGAGATGAAGATACCATTGGTGTCGTAATGAATACTCCCCACACCGGTATATGGAGTTTGTTTGTGGTTATTAGTTTGACATTACGGTAAATACCCGAACCTGTGTACCATCTACTATCAACATACCTAGAATGATCAACCTGAACTTCGATGGTATTTGTTCCATCTATTGTAGCATCATTTAGATAATAGTAGAACGGCGCATATCCATAGGCTTGAAAACCTAACTTCTTTCCATTCAGCCAAGCGGTAGATCTATTATAAACACCATCAAAAATTACATAAGCAACTTGATCGTTATTCAATTTCAAATCGAAAGTCTTTTTGTACCATCCTACACCACCTGGTAAATAAGCAGTTGCACCTTCAAGTGTAGAATCGTAAGAAAATTCAACACTCCAATCATGTGGTAAAGAAACAGGCGCCCAGTTGGCCTCTGATGGTCGTGACTCAATCAATGTATCTTCCAGCAGCTGAAATTGCCAATCAAAATTAAAATCGGAGACTCTTTCACTAGCTACAACATCATCATCGGATGATGGTCCTGCACATGAAAAAATGAGTGAAAATACAAGTATTGAAAAAAATTGTTGGATATCTACTCTCATTTAGGTTTGGTCATATTATCTAGTATGTAAATGAAGCATTTTCTAACCTAACAAGATGAGCAAACGACTGAACAACAACTGAACATGGCCTTTATTTTCTCAATAAGGAATAGACTAGAAGACCTTTAATTAAATACATTTAAGGAAACGGATAATTATTTTATGAGAATCTCCAAAATCTTCGTTACGTTAACTAGACAAATTGCCCTCGGCTTACTACTGTCAATTGTTCAGACAGCTGCGAGTTCACCTTCACAGATTGATCAAGATAGTATGTCAAGATTGCAAATCGGGACACTATCACAAAGATCTCTATCACAAGATTACGGAATCAAGTCTCTTCAACTGAGTTTAGATAGTGCCTTTGAACGAAATGATACTACCTCAATTATAAAATACTTAATAGATGTCTCGTATAGGTACGCCAATCTTGCAGAGTATAATCTAGCTTATGATGGTTACTGGGAAGCATTAATATTGGCAGAAAAAATTAACGATGATAATCTCAAAGGATACGTGTATGACGGCTTAGGGTGGCTTTATAGTTTATACGCAAAATTGACTAAAGCCCAGGAATACTTCGATCTGTCCTTGTCGATCCGCAAAAAAAATGCTGATTCTAAGTCTGGTCAATCGATACAAGCCGTACTAGACACCTACTATGCCCTTGCGACAATTAATCGCAAATCGAATAACATAATTGCTGCTAAGCAATATCTAGATAGTTGTTTGAATCTAGTAAAGGTGGTCTTTAATGACGATCGCAATACTTCTTTCATAGATGCAGAAGTAGGGTATCTCATGTTGAAAGAAGGAAGGGTATCTGAATCACTAAATAAACTTCAGAGTGTTCAAGCCTATTTTGAAACCATGGATCCCACCTATCTTGTGATTTTATATCCGTTTATAGCTCGAGCTTATGAATCAAGTGGTGAATATGTTGACGCGGAAAAATATTTTCAAAAGGCGATTGACATGGCCAATAAGTATCAAAGCCATTTAGATATTCTTCCTGATATTTATGAAAACATGTCAACACTTTATGTTAAAATGAATAAAGTCCACAAAGGCTATGAATACTTGGCCATCGCTAAGAAACTAAATGAACAGCAATTTGGAATCAGAAGTAAGACAAACCAAGACCTTTTGGAAATTAAGGATAGCTATCGTTTACAGAAAGAACAACAGGTCAAACTCATTCAGCAACAAAAGCTGGAAACCTTGGAGCAGGATGCAAGAATATCAGGACTTGAGGAAATCATCTTGTATGGTGCCATCTTCTTTCTAATTTTCTTGGGATTTATGATTTATCGCTACCTAAGAATAAAGTACAAAGCCGACAAACGTTTTTTACAACATCAACGCGCATTGGAGCAAGAAAAAGCCAATGAAGTACTCGCCATCAAAAATAAAGAGCTCACTGCATCTGCGCTACAAGCAATAGATCGAGAGGAACTTTTAGATGAAATAAAGACGGAATTAGGTGTGCTAAAGGGAAATTCAGAAATGAAGGATATTGGTCGTCTGATGAAAAATATTGATCATAGAACCTCTAAAAGCTGGGAGGAATTTCAAATCAGATTCATGTCAGTCCACGAGGGTTTTTATGTTAAACTGCAAAAAGAATTTCCTAACCTTAGCCAAAACGATCATAAACTTTGTGCACTCATCAAACTAAATTTCTCTTCCAAAGACATGTCTCGATTGATGGGCATATCTATTGAATCTGTGCATACTACGAGATACCGACTGAGGAAAAAACTTGGATTGAAGCGAAATGACAACCTGGAAGATTTCATTTCTTCTAACTTCTAGGTTCCAATAAACTAAAGCAATGTTACTGATTGAATTATTTGATCAGCAATTTCCAAGAATGATTGCCAGAAATCAAAAAATAAATACCGCTTTCTAGTTGTGGGAGGATTAACGTGAATTTTTGTTCGTCGAACTCCTTGTCTATAAAAATCGGTATTAATCTGCCCATCAAATCCCTTAGAACATAATCAGATCGAAGATCCGCGTTCATTACAGTAACTATTCCGCCCGATTCTATTGGATTTGGATAAACAAACACATTTGTACTTTGTCCTGTCGTCAGAAGTGTCTCTTCTCCAAAATAGGTCTTAGCATATTCAAATGCTTCTTGTCCAATCACAGCACCCATCTTTCTTCCAGGAATATCATCAAGCGGAGGATGTATCCCTCCCCAAATCCGAGATAAGCTGCACTGATCTGAAGCGTCACGGTAGGTAGCCCACTGCAACACTACATCTTGGCTTGGGCCCTCTTCAAATACAAGGAATTTATTTTTCTTAGCCACGAACTCACCCATTCCACCTGGAAAGTATTCACTACCAGTCAACATGGTCATGACCTCCGCTGCTGCACGAGAATAAGTAGAATGGCCTGATATGTACCCCGCAAATGGTGGAGTAACAAATGAAGGTCTCTGATATGGCCACCAATTTTCTGCGAGTATCCAGCCAACCCCTGCTTGATCAGTTTCAGTATCAATGATATAATCGTGCCCCCTCCAAGTATATAGTTTGACTTTACCTACGTGTTCATTGTCTCCTCCTGCCAATGGATCTCCTTCTTCAACGAGTTCAATATATCCATCATGAAGTGGAATCCCAGCGACGTTATAACTAGATAAATTAGGATCTGAACTTTGACCTTTATGAGCCATATACCGAATAGCAGATATTGGCCTGATGTAATCATACCAGCCTTTGACACCCCATGCTGCAATGGCAGCATCATGCATGGTTCCACCCATGATGAAATAGGCTTTCACATCCCACTCTAAAAGATCTCGTTGGTCACCTTGACCTTCAAACTTTCTTTGTGAATCGGGATGATCATTGACATAATTAAGCAATGTAAACCAATGTCCTGGTGGTGTTTCCGAATCAGGGCCATCTGCCCAAAATTCGGCTAGAACACGAGCGTAATCTCCTCGAGGAACTACCTGTTCTTGATAAGGCAAATTGGTAATTGGATTCTTTTCTCGTCCATGACTAATATCGCCACCATCTATCAAATTATAGAATTGGTCATATTCTGACATATTATCCGGTTGCTCCGTAAGATCGATGTTACCAATTGAACGTGGAGAAATATCAATATTCACTCCATCAAAAGGATCAAGGTGAGATCCCCAGACAGAAACTAAGGAAAAATTCCATTGGTAAATTTCGCTTTCGGTATCAGTATTAGCCACGTTAAGATGGGCTGGAGCACCAGGGTCGTGGTAAACCAAATAGTTGCCACCATCTCTTTCAAAAGATGTTTTGTCCTCATCTTTTAATGCAAAAGGTTTCACGTTACCCCATTCGGGACTAAGAAAATCAGGTGTAGTAGCACCAATTAGATTTCCACTTTGATCAATAAATCTTGAAAGCTTAAGTGGCTGCCATCTATTGGGATCCTCGCAAATAGGATTGCCAGAAAGTTGAGGAGCCATTGGCGTATTTACTGGCTGATAATATTCGTTGGCATAGCCATATGGCTCTCTGGAGCCATCTGTGAAACCAA
>CAYGPP010000089.1:5675-16726 GCA_964351885.1 uncultured Marinoscillum sp. | reverse complement strand
ATTCGTTTTTTTTCCCCTTCTTTATTTCCTCGCTCCTTGGCATCTGCGGGAGCCAAGCCATTCAATAAATCCGAATTGATGATGGTGCCTTCTTTTGTCGGGTCAGCTTCTGTTTCACTGATCTGCTGAGCGCTATTTATTTGGGTAATTGGAAGGTCGAAGTGCTTAGCGAAATCAAAGTCTCTTTGATCTCCGCTAGGTACGGCCATCACCGCACCAGTTCCATATCCCGCCAATACATAGTCGGCAATCCAAATTTGGATTTTGTCTCCAGAGAAAGGATGAATCGCATAACTCCCCGTAAATACGCCCGATACGGTTTTTACGTCTGCCATTCGCTCACGCTCCGAACGGTTCTTAGCTACCTCAATATAAGCGTCTACAGCAGATCGCTGATCGGGAGTTGTCAATGTCTGAGCTAAATCTGACTCAGGAGCAAGCACCATAAAAGTCACTCCGAATATGGTGTCTATTCTGGTAGTGAAGACTGATATGACCTCTTCTGAGTTCTCAACTTTGAAATCGATCTCAGCGCCATAAGATTTCCCTATCCAGTTGCGCTGCATGTCTTTGATAGGTTCGGGCCAATCTATCTTGTCAAGCCCAGTGATCAAACGATCTGAATATGCTGTGATCCGCATGCTCCACTGTGCCATGGTCTTTTTTACCACAGGATGACCGCCGCGCTCAGAGTAGCCGTCTTTTACCTCATCATTGGAAAGTACTGTTCCTAGCTCTGCGCACCAGTTTACGGTAGTCTCAGCGATGTAGGTGAGTCTGTATTTTAGTAATATCTTTTGTTGCTCAGTTTCAGACCAACCATTCCAGTCATCTGCCGAGAATGTCTCAGTGTCTTCATCGCAAGCAGCATTTACTTCAGCATTTCCGCTTTTCGCAAAAGCGGCAATCAGCTGGTCAATGTGCTCTGCTTTGTCAGAATCATTGCTGTACCAGCTATTAAATAGCTGCTTGAATATCCATTGCGTCCATTTGTAATAGGAAGGGTCAGAGGTACGAAGTTCTCTTGACCAATCATAGCTGAAACCCAGATTGGTTAATTGCTCCTTGTATCTCTTAATATTGGTCTCAGTAGTGATAGCTGGGTGTTGTCCTGTCTGAATGGCATATTGCTCTGCAGGCAGCCCAAAAGCATCAAAACCCATAGGGTGGAGCACGTTGAACCCTTTCAGTCGTTTGAATCTAGATACGATATCAGACGCGATATAACCAAGAGGATGACCTACATGAAGCCCTGCTCCAGATGGGTATGGAAACATATCCAATGCGTAGAATTTCGGCTTACTTTCATCAATTTCAACCTTATAAGTCTGGTTTTCGCCCCAGTACTTTTGCCACTTCTTTTCTACTTCCGAATGTTTGTAATCTGCCATGTATCCAATACTTGATTTTAAAGACCGCAAAGGTATAAGAACCCCTTTATAGAGTATTGAATATTCGTGTCTTTTAGTGTAGGTTCAAAAGGGATTGGAAAATTGACCTGGGAATCATTTCATTTGCGATGAGTCTAATTCATTTGTCTGCTTAGATTTGTGCGCTTAATCTTTGATGAATACAATGGTATCTCTCTTACGAATCCTATTTTGCGCCATTTGGAGCATATTTTGGATTTCATCTTCATTGATCATATATCTGTTTTCCTTCCAGAGCAAGATCCCTGTCGCAATGGCCAGAAGCTGCTGGGCACCAGGTATTCTATGGTGTTTTGGGTTGAAGGTGAGCGCTGTGGGTACGGAGCGGTTGAAAAAAAATCAGCCATACGTTTTCGTTAGTAATCATCAGTCATTCTTAGATATCCCCATTCTCTTCAGAACCATACCGAACAATTTGTATTTCGTAGCGAAGAAGGAATTGAAATGGATTCCATTTTTGGGTTGGTACATGATGGCCACAGGGATGATTTTTATCGATCGTTCTGATTGGAAAAAATCAGTTCAAAGTTTGAAGCGAACTGGATATCTGATTAGACGAGGAAGATCTGTATTGATGTTTCCGGAGGGAACAAGAAGTAAGGATAAAACTATTGCGTCATTCAAAAAAGGACCGTTCGTCATGGCTAAAGCGGCAGAAGTAAGTGTAGTTCCTCTAGGCATTCGAGAGGAAGGAGAGATGGTAGCTTGGGGGAAGTGGGGGAAAACCAAAATTACAGTCCACGTTGGTCAACCCGTTGATTTTAAAGGTGATATGCCAGATTTTATTGAGCAAGCACGCAAGCAGGTTGGCACTTTGGCCAACAAGGCTACATCAACTGTTGCTTGATTTCAAAGCCTTAATGGCTTCTTTGATATGTTTTGAGATCATAGTAGAGGAATTGAATTCCTTGACCATTTTTCCTTGAGCATCAAATACATAAGTCACTCTACCTGGTAATAATCCAAACAATGTACGAGGTACTCCGAAGGCTTTCTCCGCGACTCTATTAGGGTCACTCAATAACGGAAATTGAAGTTTATAACGTTTCGCAAATTTCTCATGAGATTGGGTCGAGTCCCCCGAAATCCCTACTACCTGTGCACCAATATCTAAGAAGTCTTCATGAGAATCTCTAAAGCCACAAGCCTGTGCCGTGCAGCCAGGCGTTTCGTCTTTGGGATAAAAATAAACCACTAATGGGCTTTTTTTTGAAAGCACCTTTAGATCAACCAACTCACCGCTTTGATCTTTCAAACTGATTTCAGGTATTGAATCTCCTATAGTTAATGTCTTACTCATGGTCTATCAACAATCATTTTGATGACTTGTTTTTACTTAGGTGAAGTAATATTGGGAGTAAGGTCAAATCAATTAATAAAGCGCTTGAAAGCGCCAATGTCAAGAATAGACCGAGATAGAACGTAGCTCCGAATGAGGAAAATAAGAACAAAGCGAATCCGGTCATAATAATAACTGAAGTAGTCACTATCGCACTTCCTGCAGATCGAAAAGTAGCAATCAGTTGATAGATGCGATTAGTCGACTTGATCTGTCGGTACTTTGCGATAAAGTGAATCGTATCATCTACTGCTATACCAAATGCAACGGTGAAAATGATAGAGGTCGTGAGTTTCAATGAAATACCCGTTATACCCATATATCCAGCCGTAATTAACAAAGGGATGATATTCGGTAATAGGCTGATTATTAATATCTTAAACGACCTGAAGTAGAGCCCTAAGATAATCCCTATGATTCCTATAGCTATGATCAACCCTCTCAATAAATGGAAGGAAAGACTGTCATGGCTTTTGTCAATGAGGTAAGTAGTTCCTGTAAGACGATAGCTTAAGATAGACTGATCGACGTTTTTATCGAGATAGGATAGAAGTACTTCATTTCTTCTAATTGTTTCAAGAGATCCGTATTCTGGAATGAATCCCACTAGTCTGGCATACTGCGAATTTTTGGATACCAGATTGGGAGACTGATCTTTATTAATAAAATGTCTAACCGATCTTTGAGCGGTTAGATATTGATCCTCAGATGGATAAATAAAAGCATCGCTCGCTCCACCATTGGTCATTTGATTGCCATATTGGATGAACGAAACAGGAGAGTTGAGTTGAGCGATTGGGTATTCACTTTTGAGATATTGATGAATCTGGTGGATCTCATTCATTACTGACAATTCCCAGATTTTTTTTGTGGAATCCTTTGGCCAGCAAGCGATCTCCCAAGGTTTTGATCCACCCAAGGTTTGATCCATGAAAGTGAAGTCCTGATTGACTTGAGAATCAGAAGGTAGATCGTCAAGAAGATAAGCATCCACCTTAAGTTGAGAGATTCCGAAAATGGAAACTAAAATCAAGACAACATTTACTACTACTATTTGCTTTTGATGCCTCAAGATAAAAATCGAGAGTCGTTTAAAATTGATAAACTTGGCTCTCTTAACTTGCTGATTAGTAAGTAGTAAGGGAGAAAAAATAAAAGTAACAAGAAAAGCAATGATGATACCTATTCCGGTAAAAACTCCAAGTGATCGTATGGGCGAAGTATCAATAGAAACTAGACTAACGAACCCAATTGCCGTAGTAATGGACGTTAAGGCGGTAGGCATCAAAACACTCTGGATTGCACTACTTAATTTGTTGGTAACCTGCGCTTTCACTCTTTGGTAAGCTTTGATCAAATGAATGGCGTCTGAGGTAGAAACAAAGAGAATCACCGGCGGAATCAATGAGCCAAGAATGGTTATTGGTTCACCTATCCAAGCCATAAGACCCAGTAGCCAAATCAAGCTTGTAAGGCTGATCAGATAAGGTAAAAGTGCAACCCTTGGTGATCTGAAAATTATAATTAAGAGCACTAAGCATACAAGCAAAGCCAAGACTATAAACTTCACAAAGTCTCGTTTGATGTAGTCAATAAACTCTTCCTGGGCAATCAGTTTTCCGATTAGTCGAGTATCAGTAAAACCAGATAGAGCAAGGGCAGTATTAATCTCATTTATGAATTGATTTGTCTTATTGGGATCTTTTAAATGACTGTGCGTGAGGTGTATAAGAAGAGATGATCCATCATCTGAGAAAAACGATTTGTAAATTGGATGGGAGTAGATTCTGATACTATCAGATCCAAAAGAGCTTTCATTTTGAAGGTTGATGATAGGGAAAGTAGCAATGCCTAGTGGACTCTGAACGAGTTGCTTAATTTCAACTGGATTAACTACTTTCTCTACATATTTTACCTCTGAAAGTGACTCACTCAACGCTATCGTAGATTTCAGAAAGTCTAGATTAAATACACTTGGCTGATTCTCTAGAATAATAATGACGTAATCATTGTCATATCCAAAGACTTCTAAGTGGTTCTCATAAAATGCTATATCCGGATCATCGGTCGGAAAGAATTTTTCAAACTCAAAATCTACTTGGAGTTTAGTGAGCTGATAGCCGAAAAGGAGGGTAATGGCGATCCATAGGCCCGCAAGGGTCCGACGGAAGGTTCGATTATTAAATCTTCCATAAAAGTTATTGAGTAAACTGATCAGGGTTTCTTCTTTTAACATCTTAATTTAGCGAAGTTAAGAAAGCGAGGCTACTCGTTACAATTTTCTATTTCGAATAACAGATTTAACACATGAAGCAATACCTTGATTTGATGCAGCATATACTCGATACTGGAGTAGATAAAGGCGACAGAACAGGAACTGGCACAAGAAGTATTTTTGGACATCAAATGCGGTTTAACTTGCAGGAAGGTTTCCCATTGGTCACTACCAAGAAAGTTCACCTGAGATCAATTATCCATGAATTGCTGTGGTTTATTAAAGGGGACTCTAATATCAAATACCTTAAGGAGAACGGTGTTAATATCTGGGATGAATGGGCTGACGAAAACGGAGATTTAGGTCCTGTGTATGGTGTACAGTGGAGAAGCTGGGCCAAAAGTGATGGAACTTCCGTTGATCAGCTTACTAACCTTATTGATACACTCAAAAACAATCCCAATTCAAGACGCATGATCATTAGTGCATGGAATGTTGGTGAGATAGAGAACATGGCATTACCGCCTTGTCACACCATTTTCCAGTTCTATGTGGCGGATGGTAAACTTTCGTGTCAGCTTTATCAGAGAAGTGCCGACGTATTTTTGGGTGTTCCGTTCAATATCGCATCCTACGCACTTTTCACGATGATGATCGCTCAAGTTTGTGGGCTTGAGTACGGCGATTTCGTACATACGTTTGGAGATACGCATTTGTATTCAAATCATTTTGAACAAGCAAAACTTCAACTTTCAAGAGAAATGAGGCCACTTCCTCAGATGAAGATCAATCCTGAAGTGAAGCGTATTTTTGACTTTAAATACGAAGATTTCACTTTGGAGAATTATGATCCTCATCCCCATATAAAAGCGCCAGTAGCCGTTTAAATAGGTTATTGGTGAAAAATACTAATTATGGTATCAGTTTGATAAAATTTCCGTTGAATTACGAGTATGTCAGAGAGGAGTTCAGTATTTGATATGATAGGGCCAATTATGATTGGTCCGTCAAGCTCTCATACAGCTGGTGTAGTCAGGATTGGGCGAGTGGCACGTCGTATACTTAAAGCGCAACCTACTTCGGTGGCGATTACTTTTTATAATTCCTTCGCCCGAACATACGAAGGACATGGAAGCAATAGAGCAATCCTTGCGGGGTTAATGGACTATCGCACTGATGACGAGCGCATTAAAAATTCACTCGAACTAAGTAAACAATCTGGTATTAACTACTCATTCAAATCGGTAGGTAATGCTTCCACAATGCATCCAAATTCTGTGAAGCTTGACATGGTAAACGGTGATGCACAAGCGCAAGTCATTGGCGAAAGTAGAGGTGGTGGTGTTATCCGTATTAGAGAAGTGAATGGATTTGACTGCAACTTCACAGCAAGTGCACATACATTGATAGTAGACGCTGTAGATCAGCGGGGCAGCATTACTTTCATATCAAATGTGCTGGCACAAGACGAGTGCAACATTGCAACGCTTACGGTTTCGCGAAAAGGAAAAAACGATTTGGCTTGTTTGGTTTTTGAAATGGATTCAGGAATCAAACCGGTCACATTGGATTATATCAAAAATCTAAATTGGATTAGGAATGTCATTTATATCCCTGACATTGATCAATAAGTAACTATGAAAACACTATCACTAACCGTCTTAATTACCCTCTGTACATTTGGGGCTTTCGCTCAGGGTACAGGACAAAATATGACCTATAGCCTGCAGGAATGTGTAGATATGGCCATAGAAAACAACCTTTCGGTAAGACGAAGCGAGCTTTCCAAAGAAGGAGCCAAAATCAATTACAATCAATCCCGAGCCAATCGGCTTCCAGATTTGAATGCTGGAGGAAGTGTGGGCTACAATTGGGGTAGATCTATTGACCCTACAACTAACCAATTCATTTCGCAACAGATCAGCTTCTCAGGTGTGAATGCAAGTTCGAGTGTGACAGTATTCAATTGGTTTAGAATCACCAATACCATTAAGCAAAACAGACTGTTAGTAGAGTCGGCAGATTTTGGTGTAGATAAGGCAAAGAACGATATTTCCTTGATGGTAGTAACGGCATATCTGAATGTGATTTTCAATAAGGAGTTACTTTCCAATGCCGAGTACCAACTGCAATCAAGTCAAGAACAACTGGATAGAACGGCTAAATTGGTTAAAGGAGGAGCACTTCCTCTTACAAGTGAGCTCGAATTAGTATCTCAAGTTGCAACCAATGAGGTTCAGAAAGTTAATGCTGATAATGCCCTTCAGTTAGCCAAATTGAACCTGAAGCAGATTATGTTGGTTCCAAGCTCGGAAGATATGAATATTCAAATTCCTGATTTGAATATTGATTTGAATCCTGAGATGAACATTACTCCTGAAGAACTCTATGCAGCAGCAGTGAAAGCCATGCCGGAGATTCGCGGTGCTGATCTACAAGTGGAAAGCTCATTGGCAGGAGTAAGAGTCGCTGAGGCGGGTTACACGCCTGTGGTATCGTTGAGTGGTAGTTTGAGAACCAACTATTCTGATGCCGCAGATCGATCAAGACCACTTTTTGACGGCACAAGGGATATAACCGCTCCGATTGGTTATTTAGAATCAGACCCCACTCAAGTGGTTGTAGATGATTTTACTGTTCCCAATGTTATAGGTGAAGATCCTGATTTCAATTTATCCGAGCAGTATAAAGAGAACATGAGTACTCAGCTTTCGCTAAATCTTTCAGTTCCGATTTTCAATAATCTAAGAACAGCCTCTTCAGTACAGCGGGCTAAGATATCGCTTCAGCAGGCAGAGATCACAGCTATGGAAACGAGGAATCAACTGAGACAAACCATTGAGCAAGCATATAATGATGCTTTTGCGGCTTCAAAGACCTTCTCGGCATCATCCAGACAGGTGGAGGCACTGGAAGAGACTTTCCGTTCGATCCAAAACCAATATAATTTAGGAGCAGCTAATTTTACAGATTTTCAAGTAGCTTCCAACAATCTTTTCAGAGCAAAATCTGATCTCGTAAGAGCAAAATTTGACTACATTTTCAAAACTAAAGTTCTAGACTTTTATCAAGGTAAAACCTTGAAACTATAATCATCATGGCTAAAAAGAAGAAATCAAACAAGGTATTGTACATCCTCGGTGGTGTCGTAGTGCTACTCATTATCGTAGCATTGATTGGGAAATCACAAGGATGGGTAGGTAAGAAGAAGACCATGGAAGTAGAGGCCGGCATGGCCGAATTGGCGACTATCATTGAAAAAGTGAGCGCGTCAGGTTCGGTACAACCGGTGGTAGAAGTAAAGATTAGTCCAGAAGTTCCTGGGGAGATTATTAAACTCTCAATTGAAGAAGGAGATTCTGTTTCGAAGGGAGATTTTCTTTTGAAAATCAGACCTGATAATTTCTTGTCTATCTTAGAAAGAACCAGAGCAAATTTCAATCAACAGAAAGCTAACCTCGCTGATGCAAGAGCTAGACTGGCTAGGGCCCAAGCAACTCACAAGAGAGCCGAGTTGGAGTATAAGCGACAGCAAAGTCTTTTTGCAGAAAAGGTTATATCAGAGGCAGATTTCCAATTATCAGAGGCAAACTACAATGTGGCTTTGCAGGATATGAATTCTGCGACTCAAAATGTAGAAGCGGCTAAATTTATTGTGCAAAGTGCAAAAGCATCTGTGACTGAGGCTAATGAGAACCTACTCTTAACTGAGATCGAAGCACCAATGAGCGGCATAGTGTCTAAGTTGGATGTGGAGGAAGGAGAGATTGTTTTGGGAACTTCTCAGATGCAAGGAACCGAGATGTTGCGTATTGCAGATTTGGGTAATATGGAGGTAAGAGTTGATGTGAATGAGAATGACATTATTCGAATTAGTGAAGGGGATGAAGCAATTATCGATGTTGATTCGTATTCTTATATGGATAAGACCTTCAAAGGTATCGTCACTCAGATCGCCAATAGCGCGAATAGCAAGGTATCAGGTGATGCTGTCACAGAATTTGAAGTGCGGATCAAAATTCTTAATTCGTCTTATCAAGATCTGATTAAAGAGAATGGAATTCGCTATCCCTTTAGACCTGGGATGACGGCTAGTGTCGACATCATTACTGAAACGAAGAAAGACATACTCACTGTAGCATTAGCCGCTGTGACTACTCGAAAAAAGAAATCCGAAGACGATAAGGATAAAGAAGAAGAGACGAACATTTCACAAGAATTAGATGAGGTTGTCTTCGTTATCCAAGAAGGAAAAGCGATGAAACGCGTGGTGAAAACTGGAATTAGCGATTTCGAAAGAATTGAGATTTTAGATGGTTTGACAGAGGGAGAAGAATTGGTGACTGGGCCATTCTTGGCGGTTTCCAAAAGGTTGAAGGATGAAACGGAAATTGAGGTCAAAGTTGACGAAGAAAAAAAAGATGATGAGAAAGAAGAAGAAACAGAAGACTAATCAACAAGAGATTTGAGTAATTTCATGAAAGGAGCTTCTGCTCCTTTTTTTGTATTTAATAGAAAAAAATGAATTGGATTCAGACATCAGTATTGGCAGTATCTTTAATTATTGCTGGTTTTTTCATCGGGAATTCTCATCTAAAAGCTAAAAAGTACGATCGTTATGTGACCGTGAAAGGCCTTTCGGAGCGAGAGGTCAAAGCAGATTTAGCTATCTGGCCAATCAATATCACTTTGGCTGGTAACAATCTGAACGTATTACAAACAGATATTGAAAAGCAGAAAAAAGAGGTGGAGGCGTTCTTTGGGATGCAGGGTTTTAACTCAGATGAACTCACCGTTGGTACGACCAATATTTCGGACTCTAAGGTCAATATGTACAACAACGGTTATCGTGAGTTTCGATATATCGCCAAAACAGAGTTTACTGTGAGAACTACTGATATAGACAAATTAAGGACATCCTTGTCAGCGTCACTTGATTTACTCTCAAGGGGGATATTGCTTGGATCAAAGAATGAGTGGAGCCCAATTGAATATCAGTTTACCAAGCTAAATGACATTAAGCCACCGATGATTGAGGAAGCCACCAAAAACGCTAGAAAGGTAGCTGAGAAGTTTGCTTTAGACTCAGATTCTAAAGTAGGTGATATCAGAAAGGCCAATCAAGGATTATTCTCCATCTATGATCGAGATCAAAATACACCAGAAATCAAGCAGGTAAGAGTTGTCACTACGATAGAATATCAACTGAAAGACTGAGGTTTTATCCCAAATTGATTCATTAACTCCATGTAGACTCGATGAGTAGGCAAACCCATCACAGTGAAATAGGAGCCTTTAATAGATTCTATTTTAGTAAGCCCAATCCACTCTTGAATACCATATGAGCCAGCTTTGTCAAAAGGATGGTATTGATCAATATAGTACTCGATTTCCTCAGAGCTTAAATGCCCGAATTGTACTTCAGTGCGATCCGAAAAGCTGATGAACTTATCTGGTGAAGAGATACACACTCCAGAAACTACCGTGTGTATCTTATCAGAAAGCAAACTTAACATGGTCATTGCATCCTGTTTGTTCTGAGATTTGTTCAGCACCTGATCCTCACAAACGACCGTCGTATCTGCTGTAATGATCACCTCATTATTGAGGTATGGCCGGTATTGTTTGTTCTTTTGAGTAGCTAGAAATTCAGCTACTTCAATAGCTCCTATAGATTCCGGAAAGTCTTCTTCAAAATCCTTCACAAAAACTTCAAATTTGAATCCAGCTTGACGTAATAATTCTTGACGTCTGGGACTATTGGAAGCGAGAATCAAATGGTGTGTTGAACTCATTTTTATCTATTGAACTGAATACAAAACCGCTGATAACTTTGGGGTAAAAGTAGGTTGATTTTTGGGGCATTGTGTAGCCGCTATAACATACAGACTTTACCGTCTCAATCGAAATATCTTTTGTGATCAACGCAAATTGCGCTTCTCCTTTCATGACGTTACGCCAGCATTCTGTGAAGTTTCTTTGGAAGGTAATGTTCCTCGCGTTGACTTGTGACTGACCAATTATTCCTAAAATTTTCTCAAAGATAAAATAGTGCATTACCGTAAGG
>CAYGPP010000089.1:0-5665 GCA_964351885.1 uncultured Marinoscillum sp. | reverse complement strand
ACCGTAAGGTCTAATCGCAAAATTTGCTCTGGAAAATTCCATTTTATTTCGGTGATCTTCTCAGGTTTCAGTCTGATCTTATAGGCATTATCTCCAACCAATAAACCGAATGCCCATTCTTTACCCAAAATGACTTCATTCACATCAGGGGCGTTTGTTACGGGTTTTATGGTGAAATCCTCAGATAATTGATCAAGAATCCACTCTTCACTGAAGTCATTCAGTCCATTCACTACACGATGAGTTGGAAGAATTCTTAGGTCTTCTGATTCCGTATTGGTAAGAAACATCATGTGGAAATTGTAGCCTTCATTTCCAGTGTGATTGGGATTATCAGTACTCATTATCTTTTGATACTTCAGTGAACCTTCATACCTATGATGACCGTCCGCTAAGATGATTTTCTTCTCTTTGATTATCTCTTGAATTCTACTGATAACATTGGCATCTTGAATAATCGACAAAACATCTCGTACTCCTTGGTAATCTTCCGATTCGTAAATCGGAGCTTTCATGCTTTCGTCTAAATAAGTTTCAATCTCCTTTTTGGGATCACTATATAACCCATGAGTTGGGGAAACATTGAGCTGTGTTTTATCCAGCAATTCAAGCCGATCATTAACTGAGAAAGGCATGGTGCTCTCATGTCTCAAAATACTACCTTCATTCCAGTCCGCTATTCTTATGTTGGAGATGAATCCCTTTCGGCAATAAGTCTTCTCAGACCCTGCCAAAGAGAAGTATTGGTAGTATACATAGAGCGATGGTAGTGGGTCTTGGACAATAATGCCTTCTTCTTTCCACTTCTTGAGTTTACTCGCCGCACTCTCAGAAGGATTATCTCCTTTAGGTACGGATAAATGGATACTGTTGTATGGTTCTTCATAGAGCAATTCACGTTGCTTTTGCGAGACCACATCGAACAGAGGAGAGGTGAGTTTATCGATTTGAGCAGTAAGGTCTTTATTAAAGCGCCATCCGGCGAAAGGTCTAATTTCTGCCATCAATCAAAATGTCTTCTTTTGGACCAATTACTACCAATGGATTGGTTTTTCGATTTGACGATCATTGACTTCTTATTGGATTGATAATGCTTAAATGCAAAAAGGGCAGCTACCTCTTTAATATCCTGCGGAACCACTTTCTTGATTCTATCAGGCGTGAAATGTTGTTCCACAAATTTGGTAGTGAAACTTCCGTCAATAAATTCAGGATGATCCAAAACGAACTCACAGAATGGGAGGGTGGTCTTGATCCCAACAATATGATATTCCTGGATTGCTCTTTTCATTCTTTGGATCGCTTCATTTCTATCCTTTCCATGCACGATCATCTTGGCAATCATGGGATCATAGTAGATCGGAATTTCCATTCCTTCTTCGTACCCATCATCCACTCTCACGCCAGGTCCTTGAGGTCTTCGGTAAGTCATTAGTGTTCCTGTATCTGGCAGGAAGTTATTTTCAGGATCTTCTGCATAAACACGCACTTCTATACTGTGCCCATTGATTTTTAAATCATCTTGAGTAAATGAGAGTTCCTTACCTTCAGCAATACTTATTTGTTCTTTGACCAAGTCAATGCCGGTAATTTCCTCAGTTACTGGGTGTTCTACTTGCAACCTCGTATTCATCTCTAAGAAATAGAAATCAAGGTTTTCATCAGCAATGAATTCCACTGTGCCAGCACCGTAGTAGTTACAAGATTTGGCCACATTCACTGCTGCTTCACCTATTCGCTTTCGCTGTTCAGGAGAAAGGAGCGCAGAAGGAGCCTCTTCAATTACTTTTTGATTTCGCCTTTGAATACTACACTCACGCTCAAAGAGATAAAGCACATTACCATGTTGGTCGCCCAATATTTGAACCTCAATATGCTTTGGAGAGGTAATAAACTTCTCCACAAAAACAGCATCATCACCAAATGAATTCTTCGCTTCACTTACAGCTCGGGTCATTTGCTCATCAAAGTCTTTAGGGTCATTTACTATGCGCATTCCCTTGCCACCACCTCCAGCACTTGCTTTGATCATAATAGGATAGCCAATGATATTCGCTACTTTTTTGGCTTCCGCAACATCACTAATTGGTTTATCCATTCCTGGAACAAGTGGTACATCAAAGTTCTTAACTGCTTGTTTGGAGGCCAGTTTATCGCCCATCACTTCTATAGAACCACTCGACGGCCCTATGAATATAAGTCCAGCTTCTGCAACAGATTTTGCGAAAGCGGCATTCTCAGAAAGGAAACCATAACCAGGATGTATCGCATCTGCATTCGTCTGTATACACGCCGCGATGATATTCTCTCCAATGAGGTATGATTGAGCAGAAGGCGAAGGACCGATATGAACCGCTTCATCTGCGTAAGAGACATGCGCTGCATATTTGTCAGCGTCACTATATACTGCAACGGTAGAGATTCCAAGTTCTTTGGCTGATCTCATGACTCGAATGGCTATTTCACCACGATTGGCTACTAGGATTTTTTGAATCTTCATATTATGGGGCTGTTGCACAATTGTAATGAAATAAATGATAAACTAAAGGCTCGGGAAATGACAACATTACGTTTGCCCAATCTTTATTTAATGTTAGTTTTGCAGTACCATATGGCAAAGATTTATTAATAGGCGATTAGATGGATTTATTTGAAAAACTTTTACAGAATCGTGGACCGCTAGGACAGCACTCATATTTTGATGATAACTTTTATATGTTCCCCAAACTTGAAGGGGAGATAGCCCCTCGAATGATGTTTAAGGGTAAAGAAGTTTTGACTTGGAGTTTGAATAACTATCTAGGTTTGGCGAATCACCCTGAAGTAAGAAAAGCAGATGCGGATGCCGCTGCTGAATGGGGACTTGCTTACCCTATGGGTGCAAGAATGATGACAGGTAATACTGTCTACCATGAGCGCTTAGAAAATGAATTGGCGGATTTCTCTCAGAAAGAATCAGCTATGCTATTGAATTTCGGTTATCAAGGCGTAATGTCTGTGATCGATGCTTTGGTGGATAGAAAAGACGTGATCGTATATGATGCTGAGTCACATGCATGTATTATCGACGGATTGAGAATGCACATGGGTAAGCGATTTGTTTATCCTCATAATGATATGGAGAATCTTGAGAAGCAACTCAAGAGAGCAGAGAGAATCGTAGGTGAAACTGGCGGTGGCATCTTGGTAATTACTGAAGGAGTATTTGGTATGTCCGGGGCAATGGGTGATTTGAAATCAATTGTGAAGTTGAAAGAGAAATTCGATTTCCGCCTTTTGGTAGATGATGCTCATGGTTTTGGTACTATGGGAGCTACAGGTGCTGGAGCAGGTGAGGAGCAAGGTGTTCAGGCAGATATTGATATTTACTTCTCTACGTTCGCTAAATCAATGGCAAGCATTGGAGCATTTATTTCGGGGAATGCTGATATAATTGACCTATTGAAGTACAATGTACGATCTCAGATCTTTGCCAAATCACTTCCAATGCCTATTGTGATTGGTAATTTGAAACGTCTTGAGTTACTGAAATCTAAGCCTGAGTTGAAAGAGAATCTATGGAAGATTGTCAGAGCAATTCAGACTGGATTTAAAGAAAAAGGCTACAAAATTGGATCGACTCAATCTCCTGTAACCCCTGTGGTGATGAATGGAGACACATTAGAGGCGGTCAACCTTGTGAAGGACCTAAGATTACAGCATAGCATTTTCTGTTCTGTAATTGTATATCCAGTGGTGCCAAAAGGTACTATTATCTTGAGAATCATTCCTACCGCATCTCATTCAATAGAAGATGTGAACGAAACGATCATGGCTTTTGAAGCTGTAAAAGAAAAGCTGGATAGTGGTGTATACAAAAAGGCAGGAGTAGAAGGGGCTTACGCGAAAATCTAGGTTTTTTCGCCCTATATACTTGTTATATCAACTATTTGTATAAATTGCTCTATCGAATAATTATCAGTAACCTTAAAGAATATTCAAATGAAAAGATTCGAACAATTGAAAGAAATGATTGATGCTCTTGAAGCAGATTTCGCAAAATTCTATGACAAAGAAAACTCTGCAGCTGGAACGAGAGTAAGAAAAGGAATGCAAGAAATGAAAAATTTGGCGCAGGAAATCCGAATCGAAGTTCAAGACATGAAGAATAAGTAATCATTGTCGATAATAAATTGAAAAGGGGCTTTATGTCCCTTTTTTTATGGATTCTTGGAGAGGCATGATGCTCCCACTCATTCCATCTTCACACTTTTTTAGACTTTATCTGTTAAAGCACTAAGCATTCAGTTCAGCTTGACTGGTATTCACCTCTGCACGTTTCCAGTCAAGAGTACCTAATAAATCAAGTATGTCTCCAGTGTCAGACAAAAGAGCTCGTCGAGTCGTCAGGGGCAATGACATTGAAAACGAATTAGTTACTTTCCGATATACTTAGCGAAAGCTGCTTCCAATTCATGTGTTCCGGGCACCAAAGGAAGCCTCATCTGACTATTGATTATACCTAGGGTACGTAATCCACATTTTACAGAAACAGGATTTCCTTCTTCACCTACTAATTCATATCCATTGAGCAGTGCATAGTGCATTTCAGCGGCTTTGGCATAATTACCATTTGAGGCGAATTTCACCATTTCAGAGAATTCTTTCGGTTGCAAATTGGCGATCACAGAAATAGCTCCTACGCATCCAAAAGACATCATAGGAAGTGTAAGCGCGTCATCACCTGAGATCAGAATAAAATCTTCTGGAGTGTTTTTAATAATATCCATACACTGAACCATGTTTCCAGAAGCCTCTTTCGTCCCGATGATATTAGGGTGGGAAGAGAGCCTTAAAGTAGTGCTGGCTTCAATATTGGAGCTCGTTCTGGCTGGTACATTATAAAGTATTATTGGAAAAGGACTCGCATCAGCAATAGCTTCATAATGACTAATAATTCCTGTTTGAGAAGGTTTATTATAGTAAGGGCTTAGGCTGAGGATAGCATCTATTGGGTAATCTTTAATAATATCAATCTGATCCAAAACCCATTGGGTACTGTTGCCACCTAGTCCATAAACCAAAGGCAGTTTCTTGGTGTTATGCTCTATTACAAATTCAGTAATTTGATTCTTTTCATCAGCAGTAAGGGTAGGAGCTTCACCAGTAGTTCCCAAAATCACTAAATAGTCCACGTGATCACTGACATGATCTAAAACCTTCTTCATTCCATCAAAATCAATGGAATAATCATCGTTAAAAGGTGTAATTAAAGCAACTCCAGTGCCTTCAAAAATGCTATTACTCATACGTTTACTAATTTTAAATAACGTAAAATTTCGGCTTCAATATTGGCTCCTACCGAATCGCTGTGAATCATTAAATCTAAAAGTGAAGATCTCTCGGGGTGATAAATACCCACTCTACATCGGCAGACGATTATTGAGAATATGTAATCTAAGAGATAACTCAGAGAATTGTCTAGGCAAATGGCAAAGTCGTAATTTGGATTTAGGAAAAAATCCAAATCACTCTTATTCAACTTACCATTAATTAAAATATCCTTCTCGTTATAAAATGGAAGATCCAAGGATTCCTTTGTGGATTTGAGATAAGTCATGGTGTTGACTTTGAGTCCCAATTCTTTCAGATCATCAACCAATTTAATAATCCCTTTTGAATCCTT
>CAYGPP010000088.1:0-17076 GCA_964351885.1 uncultured Marinoscillum sp. | reverse complement strand
CGATTTGACACTATATCCATTGAAATTCAAGACCATATTTAAAGAGAAAATATGGGGAGGACAAAAAATCAGAACCATTCTGGGAAAAGATTTCAGTCCGGCATCCAATTGTGGTGAGACATGGGAACTCTCAGGGGTTCAAGGAAATATCTCTGAAGTGGCTAATGGGGACTTTAGAGGTAAGCTTCTCACTGAAGTGATAGCCGAGGAAAAAGCTGCGTTACTTGGAGAGCGAATTTTGGAGTCTTATGGTGAAGAGTTTCCATTGCTGATCAAGTTCATAGATGCAGCGGATGACCTTTCTATTCAGGTCCACCCAGACAATGCGCTAGCCAAAACACGACATAATTCATTCGGTAAAACAGAAATGTGGTACATCATGCAAGCTGATGAAGGGGCGTCATTGATTAGTGGATTTAATCAAGAACTAGATAAGGCGTCATATCAAAAAGCAGTTGATCAAGGTCGATTAAATGATATTTTGAATAGAGAAATTGCTGAAGCTGGAGATGTGTTTTTCTTACCTGCTGGCAGAGTGCATACAATCGGTAAAGGGTTGTTATTGGCGGAGATTCAGCAGACATCAGATGTGACTTATCGTATCTATGATTTTGATAGGAAGGATGCTGAGGGCAATCTTCGTGAGCTTCACTTGGAAGAGTCACTAGATGCTATTGATTACAAGAAATACGACCACTATAAGACCCCATATTCTCCAAAGAAAGATCAATCAGTTGGGTTAGCGAATTGCCAGTACTTTGAGACTAACCGATTAGATCTAACAAGCTCAATGAGGATGGATCATTCAGGATTGGATTGTTTCAAAATCTATATTTGTTTGTCTGGGGAAGCAAAGCTTAACTATGGTAGAGAAAGTGAGTCGCTAGCGATGGGGGATGTCATTTTGGTGCCAGCATCAATAGATAAATATGAATTTGAAACTTCAGCAGGGGCAAATCTGTTGGAATCATATATTCCTCAATAATTGCCTACGCTCAACAAAAAAACCCAATTCATTCATCTAGGCCTCATGGACTACCAAGAGGCGTGGGATTACCAGGAGCAACTTTTCAAAAAGTCGGTTGATCAGAAAATTGAGAACCGGAAGCTTCCTGATAATGAACAAAAGCAAACAGAGAATTATATGATTTTCTGTCAACACCCGCATGTTTTCACATTAGGTAAGAGCGGTAAGCCAGAGCATTTGTTGCTAGATGAGCAAGGGCTCAAAGAGAAGTCTGCTACCTATTTTCCAATCAACCGAGGAGGCGATATTACCTACCATGGTCCGGGCCAAATAGTAGGTTATCCAATTTTGGACTTAGACAACTTTTTCACTGATATTCATAAATACTTGAGATTTTTAGAAGAGGCTGTTATTCTTACTCTAGCAGATTATGGAGTAGCTGGGGGAAGGATTGATGGATTGACGGGGGTTTGGATTGACTTTGAGGATGAATCTAAAGCTCGAAAAATCTGTGCGCTTGGCGTGAAGTCCAGCCGATGGGTCACTATGCATGGCTTTGCTTTCAATGTGAATGTGAATCTTGACTACTTCGGATACATTGTGCCATGTGGGATAGATGATAAAGCAGTCACTTCGTTCAACAAAGAGCTTGGATACGATCTGGATATGGCTGAAGTAGAAGCTAAGTTGTTAAGGCATTTAGCCGAATTATTCGAAATGGAACTCGTATGAAAAAAGACATAGTATTTCCGAAAATCGAGAATGTGTACATCGCCATTGCCAAAGATGAAGAGCAGTGGAAAGTCTACCTATTGAATAGGACTGAAGATTTATTGGAAACCGTGATGGTGACGAGCAAGGGGTATGGAAAGAAGGGTGGCGAAGAACAGAAAACTTCTGTCTTGCGACATATGATTCCACAACTCGAAAAGTCAGAATATGCACTCATCGAGCCAATCGACGAAAGTGTATTTCATCTCAACAATGAGTACTGGGTGAGCTTCTTTATAGGTGGCCAACTATATGACAAAAAGTATATTTTCGTTCCCGAATCAATTATTCAAGAGAACCTCAGTACTATACCAGAATTGGAGTTGGAAGGCATTTTACATCAGTAAGTTTTTCTCAGTTTGAGTTTTCCAAATCCTCAACTTGCATTCAATAAATAGACCTATCAAACTCTTACCTGAGCGTCTCGGTCAAGTTGTTGTTGATTTCCTCAATTCTGTTGTGTAATTTGTACCTAACTAATTGATGACATGGACTACCGACTTAAAAACCTCTTGATTCTCGACATAGAGACTGTTGCCGTCTCCAAAGAATATCAAGACCTCAATGCAGACTACAAAAAGCAGTGGGAGCGAAAAGCAGGCTTTATACGGAATGAGGATGAATTAAGTGCAGAGGAATTGTTCGAAAAGCGTGCAGGTATTTATGCAGAGTTTGGTAAGGTCATCACGGTTGCTGTTGGGATTTATCATGAGTTGCCTGATGGTGAATTAGCGATTCGGATTAAGTCAATAACGAATGATGATGAGAAGGTACTTTTGGAAGAAGTAAAGACTTTTTTGGCTACCAAATTTGACCCAGAACTACTGAAGCTGTGTGGACATAATGGAAAGGAGTTTGATTTTCCGTATCTTAGCCGCCGCATGCTGATCAACGGGATCAAGCTACCCTACGTACTGGACAACTCCGGTAAGAAACCTTGGGAAGTCAAATTCATTGACACCCTCGAAATGTGGAAGTTTGGCGATCGCAAGAATTTCACTTCACTGGATTTACTCACCACGATTTTTGAAATACCCTCTAGCAAGTCCGATATAGACGGATCGATGGTGAATGAAGTATATTACAATGAGAAGGATGGTCTGCAAAGGATCGAGAAGTATTGCCAGGGAGATGTGATTGCCACAGCGCAATTATTTTTAAAAATGCATGCACTTCCGCTGGTCAATCCCGAAAATATTACAATAGTTACATAAGCTCTATATGAGTAAGAAAAGAAACAACAAACACACAAAACCCACTAAGAATTCTTCCAACGAAAAACGTATAAAGGATCAAGTAAAAGCGGTATTCGCTCACCACCCTGGTGAGCGATTTAGTTACAGACAGCTAATCAAAGAGCTGAAATTGAGGGATGCAAAGTCCAAAGAAATTCTCAAAACCATACTTTACAGCATGGAGTCAAAAGGCTCTTTAGGTAAATCTCCAGACGGACGATTTGAAGGAGGAGGAAGCGGAGAAGCCATAGAAGGCAGAGTAGATCATGTGAATGCTCGATTCGCCTATATCATCAGCGAACAATCTGAAGATGACATCTGGGTAAAAACGGATGATCTCAAGTTTGCAATGGATAAAGACATTGTGAAAGTGCAGTTGACTAAGCCTGGAGGCAATGGTTTTCGGCCTGAAGGCAAAGTCGTTGAACTTGTTTCACGAGCCAAAGATGAATTTGTCGGTAAGATCGAGCTCTCTGCCAAGTTTGCTTTTGTAGTTCCTGATAGCAATAAGATTCACTTCGACATTCTGGTTTTTCCAGAGGATACGATGAAGGCTAGAGCCAATGACAAAGTCATGGTCAAAATCGACAAATGGCATGACCCACGAAATCGGAGCCCTAAAGGAAAAGTCACGGCCGTATTAGGCGCAGCAGGTGAAAATGAAGCTGAGATTCATTCGATCATGGCAGAATTTGGCCTACCATTTCAGTTTCCTGACAATGTCGAGAAAGCTGCAGAAGCCATTCCAGTGGAGATTCCTAAAAGCGAGATTAAGGCAAGGCGAGACTTTAGAGAGATTACCACATTCACAGTAGATCCTGCTGATGCGAAAGATTTTGATGATGCTTTGTCTATTGAAAAACTCGATGATGGAGATTACGAAATAGGTATTCACATCGCAGATGTATCACATTATGTTACTCCTGATTCGATCTTGGAGAAGGAAGCCGTGCAAAGAGCTACGTCGGTTTATCTGGTGGACAGAACGATCCCGATGCTTCCGGAGAAACTCTCTAATGGCCTTTGTTCGCTGAGACCAAACGAAGACAAGCTAACGTTCACGGCTTCCTTCGTCATGGACACAGAAGGCAAAGTGAAGAAGAAATGGTTTGGCCGAACAATCATTCATTCTGACAGAAGATTTGCTTATGAAGATGCCCAAGAGCGTATAGAATCTGGCAAAGGCGATTATGCCGATGAGCTGAATTTACTGAATAGCATTGCACATAAACTTAAAGCACAGCGCTTCAAGAATGGAGCGGTTAACTTCGAGACCACCGAAGTGAAATTTGAGCTAGACGAAAAAGGAAAGCCACTTGCCGTAGTGCCAAAGGTTAGAAAAGATGCGCATAAGATGATCGAGGAGTTTATGCTCCTTGCCAATCGTGAAGTAGCCACTCATATCTTCAAATGGGGAAAAGGAGAAGACGGAAAGTACACGTTTGTGTACCGAACCCACGATAATCCTGATCCTGAAAAACTCGAGAATTTCTCCAAGTTTGCTGCCAAGTTCGGTCACAAGATGAACTTAGCCGGTAATATTTCACAAGGTCTGAATAAGCTTTTGGGGGATTTGGATGGCAAACCAGAGCAAAGCGTTCTTGAGCAATTAGCCATCCGATCTATGGCTAAGGCCAAATACACTACCGAGCCAAAAGGACATTTTGGATTAGCCTTTGATCATTATACACACTTCACATCGCCTATTAGGAGATATCCAGACGTGATGGTTCACAGGCTGCTTTGGGATTACCTCCAAGGAGGAAAACCAGCTGAAGTAGAGCCGGAAGAAAAGAAATGTTCTCATTCATCTGAGCGTGAGAAGAACGCCGCAGATGCTGAGAGAGCATCCATCAAGTTTAAGCAAGTAGAGTTTATGCAGAGCATGATTGGTGAGGACTTTGAAGGACTTGTGTCGGGAGTGACCGACTGGGGAATCTTCGTGGAGATCACTTCTACCAAGTGTGAAGGAATGATCCGGCTAGCTGATCTAGATGATGACTTTTACGAATTCGATGAGAAGAGCTACCGCATCATCGGCAAGCGCAATAAGCGAATCATCACACTCGGAGACAAGCTAACAGTGAAAGTGGTGAAAACAGATATTGACAAGCGAACCATTGATTTGGATATGGTGAGTATCGGAGATAAATAAGACCTTGACGTCACTGCGAACGAAGCAGGCTAAAATGAAAAACCTGACAGGCCTTGGAGACCTGACAGGTTTTTTTGATTATAACCTTTTGGGAAGTTTTGAACATTCCTCTCCGTCATTCCATTGGGAAGGAAGGATGACTGAGACAAGGGAATCTCTTACATGAACAGATTCCCCGATAGTCCTCGTTCCTCGGCCTTCGTGGAATGACGCCAAGAAAACAAGGAAGACATGTTCTGATCAGCACAGTAATCTTTAAATAGGAATTGTTAAAACGACTACCGCAATAACAATCCGCCCTTTTCGCAGTTTTTGTTTTGCTAACTCATAAATTGCACCTCATGAATTCTATCCCTGAATTACAGGACAAAATCAAATCAGAAATAGAGGCGCTTCGCTTTGGGGACAACCCAAAAGAACTCTACGATCCGATCTCCTATATTCTTACCCTCGGTGGGAAACGCATGAGGCCATTGCTGGTCTTATTGGGTTATCAGTTGGTGGAAGAAGATGCTACACCCATCATTCGTCAGGCGCTTACAGTGGAGGTTTTTCACAATTTCACCTTAATGCATGATGACATCATGGATGATGCGCCTTTGCGAAGAGGTATGCCTACCGTGCACGAAAAATGGAATGATACGGTAGCCATATTGAGTGGAGATACCATGCTAGTGAAGGCTTATGATTTGCTACTTGAAGTGGATACAGACATCCTTCCAGAAGCATTGAAATCATTCAATCAGTGTGCTGTGGAGGTTTGTGAAGGCCAGCAGATTGATATGAATTTTGAGAGCGAAGAAAAGGTGTCTGTCGATGAGTATATCAATATGATTCGTCTCAAGACGGCTGTATTACTAGGCTTTAGTTTAGAATTTGGGGCCCTGATGGCTGGAATGCCTGAGTCAGAGCGCAAGCGACTTTACGATGTAGGAGTGAAGATGGGAATTGGATTCCAGCTAATGGATGATTTGCTAGATGTTTATGCGGACCAAGACAAATTTGGGAAGCAAGTTGGGGGAGATATTATCGCCAACAAAAAGACTTTTTTGTTAATCAAAGCATTGGAACTGGCTGCTGGCGATCAGAAGGCGAGATTGAATAATTGGCTATTGGTTAAGGATTTTGATGCTGCAGAAAAGGTAGCGGCGGTCACCAAAATCTATGATGAACTAGGAATCAAAGAGCTGACTACCGGGCTAATGAATCAATATTTTGATGAAGGGTCCGCGCTCTTGGGGCAGTTGCCAGGACGCCAAGAAGGGAAAGACCAGTTGGCAACTTTTGCCAGACAATTAATGAATAGAGAACAATAAATGATATCGTTAACCACGCTCATAATAATTGTCACAGTAGTGATAAGCTTCGCTGCTTTCAATAATGCCAATGTCTTCCAAAAATCCTTGATGAATCCCTATATGGTATTCCAAAAGAAGGAATATTGGCGATTGATTACCTCAGGTTTTATTCACGGAAGCTACGTGCATCTTGGTTTCAATATGTTCACTTTCTACTTTTTTGGAGCTGCAGTAGAGCGAGTGTTCGGCCAAGTATTGGGGGAGAGTAGTACAGTCGTTTTTGTGCTCTTCTATCTTTCAGCAATTGTAATCTCAGATTTGTCCAATGCTTACAAACGAAGGAATGAAGTAACCTACAATAGTCTCGGTGCATCAGGTGCAGTCTCCGCAATGGTGTTCGCTAGTATTCTATATTTCCCATTGAACGACATATGTTTGTACGGCATCTTCTGTCTGCCTGGGTTCATCTTAGGAATTGTATATGTTGTATATTCTTACTATCAAGGAAGGAATATGAGTGACAATATCAATCATGAGGCGCATTTGTATGGAGCTATTTACGGTGCTATTTTCGGCATTGTGGTGTATCCTCAAGCGGCTATGAATTTTGTCAATCAAATATTAAGTTACCGAATATTCGACTAGACCCCCTTAACCATGAGCTCGTTACAGATTCAGTATGACCATTTGGATGCATCCGAACTCTCAAGTGATGACCAAGATTTGGTAAGTCGAGCTAAGGAAGCGATGGACGGTGCACATGCACCATATTCCCACTTTCATGTGGGTAGCGCAGTGTTGCTTGCAGATGGAGAAACGGTGATTGGGAATAATCAAGAAAATGCAGCTTACCCATCGGGTCTTTGTGCGGAACGCGTTGCCTTGTTTGCGGCTAAGTCACGAACCAAACAGGAAATCTCTGCAATAGCCATAGTGGCTCGAAATGCCAAGAAAAAACCGGCCGACGCATTCGCATGTGGGAGTTGTAGGCAAGTGATGCTTGAATATGCCTCTCAGCAAACCAAACCAATCAAGGTAATTATGGGAGACCAGGTAGGTCAATTCATCGTTATTGATGACGTGAGAAAGCTGTTACCTTTTAGCTTTGATTTTCGGACGTTAGGCTAGTAATCAAATACAACAATTGCCAATTCCCCTGATCGAATGGTTCCGGTAAAATCGCCTAGTATTCAGACCTTTCATGTCTGTTTATAATTACAACCCGAATTCTTCACCTTAATTTTTTACTCAGCGCAAATCGAAGTTACTTTGCGACATATTTTATTACCCTATGGATAACGAGAAGAAAGAGCCCCTGAATTTTATTGAGCAAATGGTCGAGAATGACCTACAATCAGGAAAGCATCAATCTATCCAGACAAGATTCCCTCCGGAACCTAACGGGTATCTGCATATTGGGCATGCAAAATCTATCCACTTGAATTTTGGCTTAGCCAAGAAATATGGTGGAAAATGTAATTTGCGATTTGACGACACCAATCCTGAGAAAGAGGAGATAGAGTATGTCGAGTCGATCAAAAGTAATGTCGAATGGTTGGGCTTTACGTGGGATAAGGAACTTTACGCGTCAGACTATTTCGAGACGCTTTACGGTTTTGCTGTAAGGCTGATCAAAGATGGAAAAGCATATGTAGATGACTTAAGTCAAGAAGATTTCAATGCCATCAAAGGCACACCAACTGTTCCTGGATCTGATAGTCCATTTAAGTCTAGGAACGTAGAAGAAAACTTGAAGTTATTCGCAGAGATGCGAGAAGGAAAATATAAGAATGGAGAGAAGGTAGTACGTGCCAAGATTGACATGACTTCTCCCAACATGCACATGCGCGACCCGATTCTCTATCGGATTAAGCACACCGAGCATCACCGTACTGGTAATGATTGGTGTATATATCCGACTTATGATTTCACTCATGGCCAGTCGGATAGCATGGAAAATGTGACACACTCGCTCTGTACTTTGGAGTTTGAAGTGCATCGCCCTCTATACGAGTGGTTCATTGAGCAATTGGGAATTTTCCCATCCAAGCAAACAGAGTTTGCCCGACTCAATCTTAGCTACACCGTAGTGAGTAAGCGAAAGCTTCTTGAGTTAGTAGAAGGCGGTCATGTGTCGGGTTGGGATGATCCACGGATGCCTACCATTTCAGGGATTAGAAGAAGAGGATTTACGCCTGCATCTATTGAGAGTTTTATCAAGAAAATTGGCGTTGCTCGTCGTGACGGAATCACCGATGTAGCGGTGCTGGAGCATTCTGTCCGAGAAGATTTGAACAAGAAATCCAATCGTGTATTCGGAATTCTTGATCCAATCAAATTGGTGATTACCAATTGGCCAGAGGATAAAGAAGAGGTACTTACTGCGGTGAATAATCCAGAAGATGAATCGGCAGGGACACGCGATATGATTTTCTCGAAGGAAATCTACATCGATAGAAACGACTTTTTGGAGAATCCACCGAGTCCAAAGAAATGGTATCGCTTAGGGCCAGATAGAGAGGTTCGTTTGAAGTACGCATATATCATCAAGTGTACTGGATTTGATAAAGATGAATCTGGTGAAATCACCACACTTTATGCCGAGTATGATCCAGAAAGCAGAAGTGGACAAGACACAAGTGGCAAAAAGGTAAAAGGTACTCTAGGCTGGGTATCTGCCAAGCATGCAGTGAATGCCGAGATCAGACTTTATGATCGCCTATTCCAAACTGAAAACCTTAACGAGATTGATGATGATTTCAAAAACCATCTGAATCCAGATTCTTTGGAAATTAATACAAAGGCAGTTTTGGAAGGTTCATTAAAGAATGCCAAAGTGGATGATGTCATCCAGTTTGAGCGAGTGGGTTACTTCCGTGTGGACGAAGACAGTACTGCTGACAAATTGGTGTTTAACCTTACGATTACACTCAGAGATAACTGGTCTAAGTAAGCATTGACTTTCGCCATTTCGAATCCCAAAGGGTGAGAAATCTCCATCAGTTAAGCACCATTGTTAAAAGGAGACAGCTCATGTCTCTTTTAATAAGTTCAGAATTGGCGCGAGTTGAATGACCTATTTTCTCTAAATCCTCCTATAACAGACTCTTGATAATGTATTAATTCATCAATAATCGCCGCACGTTCTTTGGTAAGAATTGGTAGTTCATCGGCATGTTTCTTGAGCGCTTTTTTGAGCCTAATTTTCCGACGGATGGAAATAAACCACCCAGCGTATCTCACTGAGAATCGACCAATGAGATATGCTCCACCAAAGAATATTGGTCCGAGCCAGAGGGATGTTGTGAAACTAATTACGATGCTCCAGAGAATAAACCAAAAAAGAAAAATGGACACTCCAAGGGAAAATGCCACCGTACCAATAAATGCCGGGCTGATGCCTTTTGGGTCAGAATAATCAGTGACTTTTGGAAGGTAAACTTTGCTGAAAAGTCGTCTTGTGATGAGGTAAGGAATTCCATTGATCAAAGTACTCAAAAGAAAAACTGGGAAGAAGAGGAGTAGCTTAATCAAGCCAAATGCTATGCTTGATGATTGCTTGTAGACCTGTTCGAAATCTAACTGCTTGGCTGAAGTATTGTCTAAAAATGTCTTAATGCGTAGGTTCAAATCATGCAAAGCTTCAGGATCAGAATCATTTAGCAAACTTGCCGCTTCTATCAGCTTTTGCTCCATTCGAAAAGAAGCATACTTGTCTTTTTGATCGATTTCAAGATTTTTGAGCAATGCAGATCTATAGACCTTCAAAATTCTCCCAACCACGGGTTCCAACTCTCTGTTATCAAAGTGAAGAATTTGTGATTTTAAAGATTCGTGAAGTGACTCTGTAATGTCAAGTATTTGTTTTTTCTCTGCTTCTTCATTGCTCGGCTCGAGATTTGAAAAAGTTATCGGCCTTCCAAAAGTGGCGAGCATTTCGCTCTGAAAACGATGAGCATTGTCATAATTGAGACCCAAAGGGATTACTTGCACCTCCTTTTCTGGGTTAGCTTTTTTCATACCCATTAGGATTCTGCCCAATCCTGTTTTTAGTGGCCTCAGGTGCTTTTCGGTTATACTATTTCCCTCTGGGAACACGATTATGCATCCATCTTGAGCTAAAGATTCATAGCAGTGCTTGAACATGTCATCATTGTGTACCTGCTTTCCTTCAAACATATGAGGCCGATACACCGGAATGATGTTGTATTCACCTTTGAGAATTGAGCCCTTAAGACCATTACCAAAGTATTCCGCGGCTGCTAGAAAATGCAATCTTCGCTTAGTGACGGTGGCTACAATGAGTGGATCAAGGAGTGCGCTAGGATGATTAGCCATTATGATGCACGCACCAGAAGAAGGTAGATTTTCGATGCCCGAAACATGCACTTTCCTGAAAAAACCGTGAATAGCAAGTTTTACAATTGACTCTGTTAGAGTATAGAGCATTTGAATATTGGTTTAAAGTCTAAAGTAGACATCAATATCTCTTATAATATCCTCTTATCTTCCCTATCACCTGATCATAAATTGGTGCGGTAAACTCCTCAAACATCCATTGTGGATTAGGAAGCGGCAATTCGATATTGTTGACCAATGCCTTGTCTTCATCTGTTAGTGCACGTTCGTCCCCATTGAAGTTGGCCCACGATACGACCCAAGTGTAGGCACTCGGGAATTTTTCTTGGGTTACTACTTTATTCAACTCATTGTCATAAACTTGAAAATCTAGCACTCCAGTTCCCGTGATTGCTTTTTCATGAACCGTTACAGTCGCTTTTACAGTTGCATATACAGCTTCTCTACCTTTCTCGTTAACGTTCACACTGTCACGTGAGACTTCACGAGTCGATTTATTCAGAAATACGTTACCAAGTGCAAACTCGTCAAATTGCATTTTGATAATGTGATCGACAAACTCTAGCTTCTGGGCTTCTACTTCTTTAGGGGTATAGAACCTTACATAATCATTGATTGGCTGATTGTGTAGGTATTCATTGATTTTATTCACAAAGAACTCATGTCTGAGATCAAACATCCTTGCCGGCAATGGAATAGGTTCTACCACTACCTTGAGGGTGGCATAGAAATATGATTCTTCCAGTTTATCCTCAACATCTTTAAAGCGTGGAGAGTAGTCTCTTACTCTCAAAAAATGCTGATTTGCTTCAATCGCTTTATTTCTATTCTTCTTCCCTTTAAGGGCTTCTACGCCCAATTGATAGCGAGCCGCTGCTGCGTTTTGCTTTGCAGTGGAAAGCTCCGCGTCATACTTGGTAGGATTAGGAACGGCATCCATGCATCCGGGACATCTCAAAATATCCTCATAGAAGTTATTAATGCTTTGATAATCAGAGGCGATCGCTTCCCATCTCAAAACGTCGGTGGATCCTTTGGCTCTTTGAACATTCCGAAGGTGACTCGTTACGGCAAAATTATAAGCCCTCGATAGCGTTTCCTGTGCTTTTTGACTATCATCGTTTGATCTGAGTCGATTAATTGCTTGACTGACAGCTTTATCATATTGGCCTTTTTTTAAAGCTTTCTTACCACTTGAACAGCTCTGAAATAGAAGAATGAGTGTCAATAAAAGAATGGATGTAAATAGATTCCGCATTTATGATTCGATTTTTACGAAGATAGAAAGACCATGATTATCGCCAATTATAATTCGGTATTGAGGGATAATCATCAGTTTTTCATTAAAAATGCATATTTTGAAATAGTATTAACTCAAATCTGTCAGATTATGCAACTATTTGCTAAAGATTTTGTGCCCCAAAAATCGAAAGGTGGAATGTTTAAGTCCGGAACCATTCAAGGTTTTCAAGAAGTTTTGGATGAGGCCAATCAATGGATCAAGGATAACGGTAATCTAAGTGTTATCAATGTTGAAACCATAGTTTTACCCAATATTCACGATAATGATGAGGAGGGGAGTATGGATACAGAACTATATACTGCCGGAGAGTCTGCATCTCATTGGTATCAGTTGTTACGGGTATGGTATAAAGAATAGAGGCTAGCTCTCGTTTCTTAATACTTCCAGAGGGCTTTGTTTTACAATCTCTCGACTATTGATCAGGCCTATTATGACGGTGAGACTTGTAATAGAAAGCCCCACAATGATCATTTGACTAAAGTTGGGAATGAAGGTGAATTCGAAAACAAATTTACCCAATAGAATGGTTGTGATCGCAGCGATGAGCATTCCCGAAAGGGCACCTAGCGCTCCTAAGAAGAAGTATTCGGCGAATATGATGGTCCACAGTTTTTTGCTTGATGCACCTATTGTTCTAAGCAACACATTTTCGTGCATTCTCTGAAATCTGCTTAGTACAATGGAGGAGACCAGCATGATCACGCCCGTGCCAATACTGAAGAATGCCATGAACCGAATGACAAATGCGATCTTAGCCAAAATGTCTTCTAATGTTTTCAGAATGAGTTCCAAATCTATAATCGAAACGTTCGGGTAACTCCGAACTACTGCTTGCTGAAAGCGAGCTGAAGTTTCATTATTGTTGATTCGAGTAATCAAGACATGAAACTGCGGAGCTTGCTCAAGAACTCCTGCAGGAAATACAATCAAGAAATTTGTCTGAACGCGTCTCCAGTCTACTTCCCTAAAACTCCCTACATAGGTTTTGAAGACTGCACCCTGCACATTGAAAAGGAGCTCATCATCAATTTTTAATTCTAGGTTTTCTGCATATCCGCTAGCCACCGAGACAAAAATAGAATCTTGTGGATTTTGAATGGTACCAATCCATCGGCCTTCTTTTAGCGTCTCGGAGGCAATTAGACTGTCTCGGTAAGTCACCCTGTATTCTCGATTATAGGCGTAATCAGGCGTATTGATGGTTGTGTCGTTAAAGGCTTCATTTTTACTCACGCCATTAATCTCTAGCAGGCGCATGGTTACGATAGGCACTTCCTGCATCACTGGTAAATCGTAATCCAGGGTCAATGCACGAATAGCTTCCTTTTGTGGAGTTTGAATATCAAATAATACGGTGTTTGGCCGATCATCTTCTCCAGCTATCGAGATACGATCTACGAGCAAATCCTGCATAAACAATAGCGTTGCAATAAATGCCGTTCCTAGACCAAGTGTGGTAATTAGTAAAGACGTTTGGTTGTGAGGGCGGTAAAGGTTCGAGAGCCCCTGTCGCCAGACATAAGGTAACGTCTGAGGAAGCAGTTTTTTAATGGCTAAGGCTAGTCCTTTTCCGATAAGGCCTAATATGACGATGGTGGTTAATAGTCCTAGGGTAAATATTGCCGCATTCGCCAATGAGCCAATTTGTAAATAAATGAGCCCCATCATAAAAAGCAGGATTACGCCACCTACGGCTACTTGTACCCAGTCAACTTGAAATTTGCCTGTGCTAGTTTCTTCACGGATGGCTTGGAGTGGAGTAATGTTCCGTAAGGAAACGAGAGAAATCAGAGCGAAAAGCACGGAAACGACAACCCCAATGGCTATTCCGCTAGTAACCGAGAGCCATGAAAGTGACGGTGAAAGCTCTACGGGAATAAAGTCTTTGACTAACACCGGTAGGTAGAGATGTAGCCCAACTCCAATCATTGCGCCTATGACGGAACCAATAACCCCGAAAAAAGCGACTTGGTATAGAAAAATGGAGATCGCCTGATTGGCCTTCATCCCCAAACACCTCATCGTTGCGACAATCGCTGTTTTCTCCTGTGTATACACATACATCGAGCTCGCTACACCAATGCAACCAAGAAGCAACGCTGTGAATGCCACCAGCTCCAAAAAATTAGACAGATCCTTGAATGCCCGTCCAGTATCTTCTTTACGTTTTTCAATATCCTCTACATCAAATCCTTGTTTCTCTACGTGAGCGACGAGCTCAGACCACTGTCCCGTGGTATCTACCTCAGCACTAAATTGGTAATAGTTGAGGTAGTTGACCCGACTTCCTTTTTGCAGTAATTGTGATTGATCGAGATAGTTGTAGGGCAAGTAGACGACCGGAGCGGCAGTCGCCCCAATATCCGTTTGTCCTGGTATTTTCTCTAGTTTCCCAATAATCTCAAAACTCTGTCCACCAACACTCACATCATCCCCGATCTCCACATTGTATTGGATCATGAGTTTTTCGTCTACAAGAGCAAAGCGACCTTTTTGGAACCGATCAGCGGCATCTAAAGGATTGGTTTCGATTCTACCGTAGTACGGATATTTTCCAGAAAGAGCTCTTACTTGAGCCAAGCGTGTGCCGTCTGTTCTTGGGAAATATACCATAGAGGCAAAGTACGTCTCCCGAGACATCTCCGGAGCTAGTGCATAAAATGCCAGCATCAAACTATCAGGAAGCGGTGATCTTCCCTTTATTTCTACATCTGCTCCTATCAACGTTTTGGCTTGCTCATCTATCTCAAGTAGTAAATTTTCTCTGAACGAAGTGATACCCACCAAAGCGGCTATTCCCAAGGAGATGGATAGTACGAAAAGGAGTAATTTTCCTTTGCTTCTTCTTCCATCTCTGAAAGCCATCTTTAATGGCCAGAGTATAGAATATTTAGAAGGTTTTATTTTTAGTTGGCTATCCAATTTCGGAATTTTTTGATTTGATCAGGAATGACAAAATAGGACTAGGATTCAACAAGTCTTCCACCTTTTAGCTTAATTGTCTTGTCGGTTTTTTTGGCGAGCTCACTATCATGTGTCACAATGACCAGCGTCGTTCCTTGCTCTTTATTGATACCAAATAGTAGCGCTTCTATTGACTGGCCTGTTTCTTCGTCAAGATTACCAGTAGGCTCATCTGCAAATAGAATTTTTGGTTTATTTGAAAACGCTCTTGCAATCGCAACACGCTGTTGCTCTCCTCCAGATAGCTGATTGGGATAATGATCCATTCTGTCCTCGAGTCCTACTCTTCTGAGAAGTTCTTTGGATTGAGAAGCAATGTTCTTTTCACCTCTTAGTTCAAGTGGTACCATTACGTTCTCCAAGGCCGTCAATGTAGGAATCAGTTGAAAATTCTGAAAGATAAAACCCACACTCTGATTACGAAGCTGGGCGAGATCATCTTCGGATAATTTGTTGAGAAGAACGTTATTCAGCTCTATTCGTCCTTCAGTAACCTTGTCCAATCCAGCACAGAGTCCAAGTAAAGTGGTTTTTCCACTACCTGAAGGTCCTACGATTGCCATGGTTTTTCCAGCTTCTATATTGAAGTTGATATGCTCTAGAACTGTGATTGTTTTGTTCCCACTTTTAAATGTTTTTGAGAGTGATTCGACCTGAAGAATTGATGACATCTAATTGAGTTTAAACCTTAAAAACGGAATCCCTTACTGCATGTTTGCTAAATTTGAAACTTACTTCTAAGCGGGAAGTTAATCACGCTTCCCAAAAGCATTTGAAACCCATGATTAAACCTTTTATTTATTCATTTCTGTCATTTGTATTGTTAGTGCAATGTGGCAGTCCGAGTGATCAAAAAGATCAAATAAACGAAGAGCAAAGTGCCATTCCTAATGTCAAGCAAGAGAAATCAAAACCCTATATTCTTTTCTTCGGCAATAGCATTACAGCCGGCTATCAGCTTGATATTTCTGATGCCTTTCCAGCCTTGATTCAGGATCGCCTGGACTCATTGGGATACACCTATCAGGTGATCAACGCTGGACTAAGTGGAGAAACTACGGCTGGAGGACTGAACAGAATTGAATGGGTTTTGCGTACAATTCCAGACATTTTTGTTTTGGAGCTCGGTGCGAATGACGGACTAAGAGGGCTTGATCTCGGTGAGACTAAGAAGAATTTATTGGGAATTATTTCGAAGGTTAAGGAGGCTAATCCGAACGTCGAAGTTGTACTGGCTGGTATGCAGGTACCACCCAATCTTGGAGAGATTTACGTCAATGAGTTTAAGAAGATTTTCCCTTCGGTTGCAGAAAAAACGGGAGCCGTATTAATTCCTTTCATTCTAGAAGGAGTAGCAGGAGATCCAGACCTCAACCTGTCGGATGGTATCCACCCAACAGAGAAAGGCCACAGAATACTCACAGAAAATATTTGGCAGTACCTTGAGCCTCTTGTTGAGAAATCAAGGGATAAATGAATTGGTTAGAGCAATTCATCGTTACTGCTGCCAATTTTGTTTGGGGTACGCCTTTGCTGATTTTACTTCTTGGAGGAGGGATATTTTTTATGTTTTACTCCAGGTTTCTTCCTTTCAGATATTTGGGTCATGCTGTCAATGTGCTTCGAGGGAAGTATGACAATGATTCTGATCCAGGAGACATTAATCACTTTCAAGCACTATCTGGCGCCTTGGCTGCCACCATTGGTATGGGAAATATCTCTGGTGTAGCGGTAGCTATTGCTATGGGTGGACCAGGAGCTATTTTTTGGATGTGGGTGAGCGCATTTTTTGGTATGGCGACCAAGTTTTTCACGTGTACTTTGGCGGTAATGTATCGGGGCGAGGACTCGGAGGGAAACCTACAAGGCGGCCCGATGTATTTTATCAGAGAAGGGCTTGGTAAGAAATGGCTACCAATGGCTACATTCTTTTCAGTGGTAGGCGCATTTGGTTCTACGCCTATTTTCCAAACGAACCAAATTGTAGCAGCAGCCAAGGATGTGATATTCATTCCAAATGGAAT
>CAYGPP010000087.1:0-17154 GCA_964351885.1 uncultured Marinoscillum sp. | reverse complement strand
ATAATTCTTAATTTACTCTCGACCGGCTTCTGTATACAGGTTCGTTTGTATTGGCTGATCTGTTGCTTGATCTGTAATCACTTCGGCTAGCTCCAGTTCGATTGATTCCGGTACGACCGTTATTTGAATTACTTGATCTGGAGCCATATCTATTGTCATTGTCCTGGACAATCGCCTTTGATTTACCTTTCCCTTTACCTCCATAGCTCTGATGACTGTAATGCCTATTGTTATTTCCGTAATTACGATTAACAAACACTACTGATTGGGGTCTGCTTGGCTGATGGAATACGTTGTAATCTGGCGCTCCACAAGTCGTAATGTTTTGGGTATAAAAGCTATTGTGAAAACCACAATGACTATCACATTCATGACCTTGAAAAGGGAATGATCTGGTAACATTACGACTCAAAATCCTACCCCTTCTACCCATCTCCAAATGGACGAATACATTTCCTCTTCTCAGTGTAACATCAAACAGGTTTGAACCATTTCTCCAAGTGTTCCCCACATGAACCAAATCATATCCACGGTAGTGGTAACCGATTTGATTGTAAACTGAGTTGGGTAAATCCCAATGCTGATATACACCACCATTATTCACAAAATTGAAATGTTGCGCTTCACCTTTAGCTGCTAAAAGGAAGACACTCAAAAACGAAAGTATTATGGCTTTTCTCATGACTCTACCTATTTGGTTATGGCAGAGTTAAGACAAGTATGATGCCAAAGAATATTTTAACCTCTAAGTCAAAGTCAATAGAATTGCTCGCGTTCAACTAATAATGCAGCCTAAAAAAGCTCTCAGAGCCAATTAAAAGACTCGGTAGTTCTCCGAAAAATAACTCAAGGGACTTAGTCCCTACTACATATTTCTCCTATACTGACCTCCAACCTCGAACATCGCATGGGTGATTTGGCCTAGTGAGCAATGCTTGCTTGCTTCCATCAATTCCTCGAAAGTGTTGCCATTAGCAAGAGCCGTCTCTTGGAGTTTCTTCAGTCTTTGTGGGATGTCAACCTCATTTCTTCCATGGAGCGATTCAAGATTTTTGATTTGCGCTTGCTTCTCTTCTTCAGTCGCACGTATCACTTCATCAGGTGTGATTGTTGGTGATCCACTAGATGACAAGAAGGTGTTCACTCCGATTATTGGAAGCTCTCCGTTATGTTTTTTGGTTTCATAAACGAGGCTCTCTTCTTGAATTTTACCTCGCTGATACATGCTCTCCATTGCGCCAAGGACTCCTCCCCTTTCCGTGATTCTGTCGAACTCTTCCATCACCGCATCTTCAACCAAATCTGTCAATTCCTCTGTGATAAACGAACCTTGCATTGGATTCTCATTTTTGGCAAGCCCCAATTCATTATTGATAATCAACTGAATAGCCATCGCTCTCCGAACTGAGTGCTCCGTAGGTGTCGTGATTGCCTCATCGTAAGCATTCGTATGCAATGAATTACAATTATCGTAAATCGCATAAAGTGCCTGCAAAGTGGTTCGGATATCATTGAAGTCAATCTCCTGAGCGTGAAGCGAGCGCCCTGAAGTTTGTATGTGATATTTCAATTTTTGTGAGCGATCATCTGCTCCATATTTCACCTTCATGGCTTTCGCCCAAATTCGTCTTGCTACTCGACCAATGACCGCATATTCCGCGTCCACTCCATTAGAGAAAAAGAAACTCAGATTCGGAGCAAACTTGTTGATGTCCATTCCTCGTGAGAGATAATATTCCACGAATGTGAAACCATTCGCCAATGTAAATGCCAACTGTGTGATCGGGTTGGCTCCAGCCTCCGCAATGTGATATCCCGAGATCGAAACAGAGTAGAAATTCCGAACGGCCTGATCGATAAAATACTGCTGAACGTCACCCATCAGACGGAGCGAAAACTCAGTAGAAAAGATACACGTATTCTGTGCCTGATCTTCTTTCAAGATATCGGCTTGGACCGTACCACGAACGGACGAAAGTGTCCGAGCTTTAATCTCTTGGTATACATTCGCAGACAAAACCTCATCGCCTGTAACTCCAAGTAGCATCAGCCCTAACCCATCATGACCTTCAGGTAGCTTACCAAAATAGGAAGGTCGCGTTGAACCAGATGCTTTGAAAATTGACTCAATTCTCTTTACTGTTTCTTTTTCCAAGCCATTTTCTTGAATGTACAATTCGCACTGCTGATCAATAGCCGCATTCATAAAAAACGCTGTAATCGTGGCTGCAGGACCATTGATAGTCATGGAAACAGAAGTGGTCGGGGCGCAAAGGTTGAAACCTGAGTATAGCTTTTTAGCATCATCTAGCGAGCAAATACTCACGCCTGAGTTCCCAATTTTACCATAGATATCAGGTCGATGATCTGGATCTTCTCCATAGAGTGTCACAGAGTCAAAAGCCGTAGAAAGTCTTGCTGCTGGTAAACCATGAGATAGGTAATGAAACCTTTTGTTGGTGCGCTCAGGCCCACCTTCTCCAGCGAACATCCGTGTAGGATCTTCGCCCTTTCTTTTGAATGGAAATACTCCGGCTGTGAATGGAAATTCTCCAGGCACATTCTCCTGCAAGCTCCACTGGAGAATGTCTCCCCAAGCTTCGTAGCGTGGCAAACTTACTTTTGATACTTTGGTCTGAGAGAGCGTAATATGCTTGGTGTCAACGGCAATTTCCTGTCCTCTCACTTCATAGGTAAATGTATCACCGTTGTAGTTGGCTTTCTTATCGTCCCAGTCTTCCAATAATTTCTTATTGTGTGGATCTAAGTCCAATTCAAGCTGGGCTTTCGCCGTCTCGATAGCCTCAATTGCGGTATGTTGATCTAGTTCCCGCATCACTTCTAGAGACTTATTTAGTCCATAAAGTTTCTGCGCTACCTCTTTCTGCTTAACTGCCTTTTCGTTGTAATCTCGGATGGATTCAGATATTTCCGAAAGATACCTTGTTCGCTTCGGCGGAATGATAAATACCTTCTCAGACATCTCCCGAGTAGAAGCAAAATTGGATTTCAACTCCGAGCCCGTTCGCGCCACAATCTTGTCCATGATCACCTTGTAGAGCTGGTTCATACCAGGATCATTGAACTGGCTGGCTATCGTGCCATATACAGGCAACTCATCATCCTCAGTTTCCCATAAGTTGTGATTGCGCTTATATTGTTTCTTTACGTCTCGTAGTGCATCCAATGCACCACGTTTATCAAACTTATTGAGGGCGATGACATCTGCAAAGTCGAGCATATCAATTTTCTCCAATTGAGTAGCTGCACCATATTCTGGAGTCATCACGTAAAGTGCCACATCTGAATGATCGGTGATTTCAGTGTCTGACTGACCTATACCGGAAGTTTCCAATATGATCAAATCAAAACCTGCGGCTTTCGTGATATCCACAGCATCCTTGACATATTTGGATAAGGCCAAATTTGACTGCCGAGTAGCTAGTGAACGCATGTAAACGCGATCAGAAAAAATTGCGTTCATGCGAATCCTGTCTCCAAGTAAGGCACCTCCGGTCTTCCGCTTGGATGGATCCACAGAGATCACCGCAATCTTTCGATCATCAAAATCGACCAAAAACCTCCTGACCAATTCATCAACCAACGAAGATTTACCAGACCCACCAGTTCCGGTGATTCCCAATACTGGCGCTACTATTTTATTCTCGATAGAACTTCTTATTCCTTCCAATACCTTTTGGCTGGCTTCAGGATAATTCTCAGCAGCCGAAATAACGCGTGCAATGGCTTGCACTTCGTCTTTACTGATTTTCTGTGCCTCGCCATTGAGTTGTTCTCCTATCGGAAAATCACTTTGCTGGACGAGATCATTGATCATGCCTTGCAAACCCATTTCGCGACCATCATCAGGTGCGTAAATTCTTGTGATCCCGTAATTGTGAAGCTCCTTGATTTCATCTGGTAGGATCGTACCTCCTCCACCTCCGAAAATCTTGATCTGTGAAGCGCCTCGCTCCTTCAGTAAATCATACATGTATTTGAAATACTCTACATGTCCACCTTGATAACTGGTGATGGCAATAGCTTGGACATCTTCCTGGATCGCACAATCCACAATCTCTTGCACCGCTCGATTATGCCCAAGGTGAATCACCTCGCATCCTGTGGATTGAATAATCCGGCGCATGATGTTGATGGCAGCATCATGACCATCAAAAAGTGATGCTGCAGTTACTATTCGGATATGATTTATTGGCTTATATGGCGTTGTAGCTTGAGACATGAAAGTTCGAATATTTTGAGGGTGTCAATGTTGCTTTTAATTGGTCAAAAATGGGTGAGGTAAAAATAGGGAAAAGGGAGGTGACGGAGGAGGGTTAAGTGGGATATTGGAGAAAAGGTGATTTGATAAGAAATTAAGGCCTTACAGATTTACAAAAGCCGTTCTCTGCTGGCTCGGATCTTAGTTCTATGACTGGTTGAATAGCACGGAAGTTACTTCCGAGCTTTGGGTGATTAAGAATGTAATCAAAGATTCCTCGATCTCCATTCCACTACATTTCATTTCGTCGTGGAATGACGGCAGTGGTTTATTCGGCGGTTGGAACTGGTTTAGGACAGTCTTAGAATGGCGAAATATTGTTGCAAAAAAGGAAATAACAATAAAATCCGTCATTTCACAGCGAGGGAAGAATGACTAAGACTGGGAAATCTAATTTACGATCTGAATTAATACTGGAAAATGTCATTAGTTCTTCAACCCTCTTACTTCCTCCTTCAACGATTTCAGCTCTGCAAGAATCTCATCCATTTTGCGATCATCATATTTATTATCTCCTTTGATTTTCTTTTTAGCATTCTTTATTTTTACTGCATCCTCAAGCATTTTCTCATGTACCTGTGAAGTCAGTACGGCTATGAAGATATTGAAACTGATAATCGCCGTGAAGATCACGAAACTGATAAAGTAACCTTTGATTAGCCAGTTGCTATAGGTAGCCGAGACAGTGGAATTCATCACTTCCGTCCAGCCGTCCAAAGTCATGAGCTGAAAGAGTGTCATAAATGAACCGGGTAAAGTCGAGAAATCCGCTATTTCGAAATCTCTATGCTCGAATAGGTAAACCCCAATTATCGCGTAGATATAGATAAGAATGCCAAGAAGAAGGACGAAAGAAAAGACGGTTGGAATAATCGAAATAATTCGCTTCTCCACGTTCTTCAGTTCATTGCTTACTTCGAGTAATCTGAAAATTCTCAACACCCTAAATAGCCTACTCACGATCAAAAACTCAGGGTGCTCGACTATATGCTTGAAGAGGCTGATGGTCGTAAAAAGTACAATCAGAAAATCGAACCAATTCCAGAAACCAACTTCATCTACCTTGATCTGAGTTTTTCCTTCTGGGGATTTTATGATATTGATTAAGCGAAAAAAACGAAACAGCGATCCTGATGCAAAAAGTCGCACCAAAATCTCAGAAAGAAAGAAGATGGAAAATATTACATCAAAAGATTCAAAGAATTGATTCCCTGAAGGATAATAGGTTTCCACGCCCAGAAGAACAGAGCATAAAACAATTGCCCAGATGACTAGTGAGCGGAATAAATTAGACTCAACAATGTGCTTTGAAGCTTTAACTAGGATCATGAGTAGCTCGATTAGGTTAATTGGCTAATCACAAAACTATCACCTAATTTGACTTATCCTAATCCTGATGTGTTGATTCTGACTGTGCCTTTATCAATGTATCTAAAAATACAGCCGGGTCTTGTGCTCCCGAAACTCCATACTTTCTATTGAATACAAAAAATGGAACCCCATGAATGCGTAACTCTTGCGCTTCCTGAATGTCAGCTTTTACTTCCATGGCTAGTTCATCCGAATGAAGAAACTCTTTTACCATAGCTTCATCTAATCCAACTTCTTTGGCAATTGCGACTAAAGTATCCTTATCATCAATATTTTCTCCAAGTACGAAATATGCTTTCAGTAAACGCTCTTTGAGTTCTACTTGCTTACTTCCAGACTTGGCAAAGTGCAGCAATCTGTGTGCATTGAAGGTATTCGCTACCACAGCTTTATCAAAATCAAACTGCAAACCGACGGTAGACGCAGTTTGAGCTACTTGATTGGCCATTTGTTGGGCTTGATCTATGCTTATTCCTTTATGATTCGCTAATGACTCGTAAGTTGAAATTTCAGGATTTGATTCCATGTGAGGATTCAGCTGAAAGCTCTTCCATTCAATTTCCACATCGTCTTTCCCCTCAAATTGCTCTAGTGCAGCTTCAAATTTCTTCTTCCCGATATAGCAAAATGGACAAACTACGTCACTCCATATTTCGACTTTCATTTCTCTTTAAAATAAACTCACGATGAATAATTACAAACATGAAAACAGTTACCAAGAATTAAAGTTCGGGAAACTATGATAAATCGCTTATTTGAGTTGGAATTTGATGGATTTCGCCTCATTAAAATGTTCAGTGCATTTACTAACTCTTCCTAAAAGGACAAAATGGGCATTGCATAAATGAATTGAAAATACAATCCGGTAATTGGTCTGGAGCCTAATTCTATAGTATATATTGCTTTACGGAAAAATCCTTTCGCTCCCTTATGTGCATTTCCAAACATTTGCAGCCCAGTTCTCCAGCCAATCAATTTGTCCTTTTTAGCATTTGTTCCAATGCTTGTATCATTAATACTCGATACAGGCAAGATCATAAAATCAAAGAAAATGCGGGTAAATGCTGATGCTGCTCTAGGCTCATCAAAACCATCTATTTCGGTATTCACAAACGCCTTTGAGGTCATCTGTCCACCCAAATAAATGCCCCCGATCGTAGCAAATGTTCCTGCACCAAAACCTGTTTGCTCTACTCCTGCTGTTCGAAAATAAGCTCCTCCTCTTGGCCCATAATTTATATCAATAGTAGCAGGCACTTCGAAGAACGTTGTAATTTCCGTTGTTTCACCTGAGAAACTTGTTGTCGATGAAAAATCGGTGATTATCTTCACATCCTTAGTTTTAGTCTTACTTTTCATCGGTAGAAAAAGTCCACCATCAAGTAAAAATGTAGGCCCTTTTCCTCCTAGTTTGTAAGCATCAAAGCCTATCACACCTTCGGCAGCCATGCCATTTTTGAGCGCCAATCTAGCTGGGACTGCAATCATCAACGAGTTGTCAACACTTCCTTCAAATCCAATACCTACTCCAACAAAACTCGTTTTGATTTGAGATGGATCATCGGCTATAATTTTATAGCTAATTTGGCTAAAAGCTTGAACTCCTATTAATAGGAATAGAATTGAGAAGAAATTTTTCATTAGTTTTTCTTGCAAATTTGACAGCTTCTGATAGCAGATGTAATACCCTAGAGAGGGTATTTTAGAAATTGTAAAAACATGGGTACTTTGAGGATTATATTCACCTTTGAAAAAATGAATCAAGCATGACCGAGCCTCTCAGCAAAAAAAGAATCGAATCAATTGACCTTTTGAGAGGTCTGGTCATGATAATAATGGTTTTGGATCATGTAAGGGACTTTTTTCATGCAGATGCATATTTGTTTGATCCTACAGATGTCACTCAGACGAACCCAATGTTATTCTTCACCAGATTTGTCACTCACTTTTGTGCACCTGTGTTTGTATTTCTTGCCGGCACCTCAGCCTACTTTGTGGGTCAACGAATGCCTAAAACGGATCTCACCAAATGGCTATTAAAAAGAGGTATTTGGTTAATTTTCGTTGAGCTCGTTATCATGAAATTCGGTTGGGCATTTAAGCTTGACTATACGGTTATTGTCCTTCAAGTTATCTGGGCTTTAGGCGCTTCGATGATATTCCTCGGTGCCTTTATTCATGTGCCAAAGCGATTGATGATTGGGATTTCTTTGACAGCCATTTTTGGACATAATTTCTTTGATTCATTTCAACCTGATTACTTCAACTCTCTGTGGGTTTTCACCCATGTCATGGCTCCTATCCAAACACCTTTCAACACTATTTTTTCTGCGTACCCATTAGTCCCTTGGATTTTCGTAATGGCGATTGGGTTTCATTTTGGAGCACTTTATGTCTCTAACTATTCCCAAGAAAAAAGAAAAAGCGCTCTAAGAATCATTGGTTTTGCATGTATTGGGTTATTCATACTCATAAGAGCAATCAACGTTTTTGGAGAGCCAAAACCATGGACACCACAAGACTCTCCTATTTACACATTCATGTCATTTTTTGAGTTGACAAAGTATCCACCTTCTCTCCTTTATCTTCTAATTACGCTCGGCCCATCCTTCATCTTGTTATCATATTCAGAAAACTGGAAGGGAAAATGGCACAGTATGCTCATCACAATCGGGCGCGTGCCCATGTTCTATTACATCATCCATGTCTACCTCATTCATACATTAGCCTTGATAGCAGCAGTGGCAACTGGGTTTCCAGCAAGTAGTATGATTATTGACGTCTTTGTCACTCTCTCTCCTGAATTGCAGGGGTATGGATTTAGTCTTTGGGTGGTTTATGGCACATGGATTGCTATTGTGCTCGCACTGTATCCCCTGTCCAAATGGTTTGATGGGTACAAATCAATGAATCGAGACAAATGGTGGTTGACCTATCTCTAAAATGGTGGTTGACCTATCTCTAATTGACATAAGAGCTCGCAAACTTCTTTTTGTCTGCGATTATCCATAATTTCATCTTTTCAAACGCACGTCTAAATTTTGAAAGAAGCTTGACCCACTAAAATGTTTTTGAGTAGAATTCATTCTACAGATTTCAATTCGGAGGCAAATGGCTAATTTCAGTAACCTTAAACATCACATGAAAAAGCTACTTTTTATTTTTTCCGTTTTTATTTTTTCTTCGGCTTTTGCCCAAAAGCCTATTACCAGTATTCCCTTTGAGCTATATGGTGATCACATCCTAATTGAAGTGAGTGTTGACAACTCCGCTCCTTTGAAGTTTATTTTCGATACGGGATCTGGTCTTACGGTAATTGATAGTGATGCGGCGGCTGGTCTTAAGCTATCCGGTAAGAAGATTAAAATGAATGAAGCAACTTCTTCTATGGAGTTGATTAAGCACAATGAGATTGAAATCAATGGTTTTCCAATGGAGAAAAACATCAAGATTTATTCTACGGATTTGGATCATTTGGAAATCAGTTTGGGCACTGATATTGATGGAATCGTAGGTTACGACCTATTGCACCATCACACAGTACACATCAACTACCAAGATCAAATAATGGATATCTACGAACATGGTCAAGGTCCAATGACCGGCGATGTAATTCCATTTGAGATGAATGTTTCCATCCCTACTATCAAGGGGTCAGTAGTTCTCAATAATAATGAGGCGCACAGTGGATCTTTCTTTGTAATGTCTGGGGCTGGTACTTCGCTAGATTTCAACTCCCCATATGCCGAGAAGTACGACGTGATCCATAAGACCGGTAGGCACTATTCTTATGTCGTGAAGAGCATAGGTGATGATGAAACACTTCACTACGAAGGTCATGTGCTTTCCTTATCATTTGGCAAACAAGTTGTCGAGGATTTACCAATCGGAATTAGTCAAGCCAATAGTGGTGTGCAAGCCCACCCTGAGGTGTCAGGGATTATCGGGAACAAAATCTTGAGTATGTATAATATCACCATTGACTACCCTGGAAAAAAACTCTACTTCACCAAAAACGATAATTTCGGTAAAAAGATGAGTGTCAACTGTAGCGGAATTGACCTTCAATTGTCCAAAGACAAATCAAAACTACTGGTACACCGGGTGTTTGAGGACAGTCCTGCCGCAGAAGCAGGGATATTAATTGACGCAGAGCTACTTTCAATAAACGGAAAGTCGACAGATGATATCAATCTCCCAACAATAAAGAAAATGCTCAAGATGGAAGGAGAAACGGTATCGCTAACATTGATGCAAGGTGGCGAAAAGAAGGCCGTTTCACTACAACTAAAATCCTTGATTGAATAAAGTATCTTGTATTTTACATGAATCAAAAAGAGCCTCAGTTGAAGGCTCTTTTTTGTGAAGTTTTTCTTCATGATTAGATCAAAAAAAGAACAGCTCTCTTTTCATAAAAAAAAGTATCTTAGATATTATTCAAAGTAGTATTGGGGTTTATTGTTTTCTATTGGTTTACTCAACTAAAATTTCTCCTTTTTTAATTTGATCATATCTTGAGGACATTATGACCAACCTCCAATTTATTGACTGCTACTATGCCCAAAGCTGAAGTGAATAATTTCAGTTACTTATCATTACTAGTGCTCATCACATTCCTTTTGCAGCCTTACATGGTATCCGCTCAAGGTAAATATGAGTCCTCATATGAGGGAAGAATAATTCATGAGGAGACCGGTGAAGCGATCTATGGAGCCTCATTATATTTTGAATCGATAGAAAAAGGAACGACTACAGATCGTGACGGCTATTTTGAAATCATCGTACCGAAAGGCACATTTTTTATTCGATTTTCGAGCGTGGGTTTGGAAGAAAAGACAATCATCATTGACTTAGTTGATGATGTGAAAATGAATATTGTTTTAAGAGACGAAGTAATTGATCTTGACGAAATCACAATCACAGGAAGAAAGCCAGATGAGCGGGTCAAGAGCTTAGATATTGGGAAAGACGTACTTGACCTAAGAACGCTCAAAAACATCCCTTCATTTCTTGGAGAATTAGATGTGGTAAGATCGCTAATAATGCTACCTGGCGTTTCCACTGTAGGCGAAGGTTCTTCAGGATTCAATGTTCGTGGTGGCGGAGTAGATCAAAACCTGATTCTACAAGATGGAGGAGTTATTTTCAACCCTTCACATGTATTCGGATTCTTCTCAGTATTCAACCCGGGAACAGTCCAAAATGCTGAACTTTATAAGACAGGCATTCCCGCGAAATTTGGAGGAAGACTATCCTCAGTATTAAATGTAAAATCAAAAGAGGGCGATTTCCTTGGCTACCATGTGAGTGGCGGAATAGGGTTAGCAGCTGCCAATATTGCACTAGAAGGACCCATTGTAAGTAAAAAACTATCTTTCTTGTTTGGAGCAAGGAGTTCGTATTCTGATTGGATGCTCAATCTTGCGGAGAATAAAGAATTGTCCAACAGCTCTGCAGATTTTCAAGATATCAACCTCAAATTGGCCTATCGCCTAGATCCTGACAATAAGTTTTCCTATACTGGCTATGCAAGCCATGATGACTTCAAATTCGGATCAGACACGACCTATGGCTGGACAAATCAAAACCATATTCTAAAGTGGAATCACTTTTTTCATGACGATTTTTCTTTGGACATAGATTTCGCTCTTGGAAGCTATGAATACACAGTCAATGATGATACCGGAAACGATGCATTCCAGGTTACTTCAGGAATTCGTTCCCATGCACTAAAGGGAGATGTTAATTGGAAGATTGACAAAAAAAACAACCTTAATTTTGGATTAGAAAACACATTCTATCAATTCACTCCCGGGAATCAAAAACCAACCGGAGATAATTCATTTGTGAGCATCAAGAAAATTGAGGAAGAACAATCTCTCGAAGGAGCTGTCTATATCGAAGATGAATACTTAGTTAATCAACGGTTTTCCATTAGAGCCGGATTGCGCTTTAGTTATTTCACCAATTTCGGACAAGGGACAGACTATACCTATAATACTGAGCTCAGGGATCGCTACGAAGTGGTGGATACCTTGAACTATAAATCAGGAGAAGTCATTGCACTTTATGGCGGATTGGAACCGCGAGTCAATCTCAATTTTAAAGTGGATAACTACAGCTCTCTTAAGGCAAGTTATAATCGAACAAGACAATATATCCACCTCATTACCAACACTGCATCAGTTACACCAACAGATGTATGGAAAACGAGTAATAAGTACATTCAACCTCAAATTGCAGACCAAGTGTCTTTGGGCTATTTCAGAAACTTCAAAAATAATATGTTTGAGGCTTCTGCTGAGATCTACTACAAATGGGCCTCCTCAGTAGTGGATTTTAAGGATGGAGCGTCTATATTCCTCAATGACAACATAGAGGCCGACCTCATAAGCGGTAATTCAAAAGCTTATGGTCTAGAACTGTATTTGAATAAGCAAACAGGTAACCCTACTGGATGGATCTCTTATACCTATTCACGTACTCTGAGGCAATTTGATGGGCAATTTCTAGAGGAGCAAATTAATAAAGGTAACTGGTTCCCATCCAATTATGACAAACCTCATGACCTTACCGCAACTGTGAATTATCGTTCAAGCAAAAAAGCAATTTGGGGAGCTAACTTTACCTACAGCACAGGGAGACCACAAACGGTCCCTATTAACACCTATGACCTTTCCACACTCTCCTATGTATTCGCATTTTCCGAAAGGAATCAAGGAAGAATTCCGGACTACTACAGGTTAGACCTGTCGTTCACACACGAGACAAAACCGTGGTACTTTCAGGATTATAAAGTCAACTATGTATTTACAATTTACAATGCGCTCGCAAGAAAAAACGCTTATTCTGTTTTCTATCAAAACGTCTATGGTCGCCCTCCTTCAGCATATAAACTGACGATACTTGGAAGCATGTTCCCTTCTTTCTCGATAAATTTTGAATTCTGATATGAAATGGGGATCAATTTTATTCGTATCACTATTGGTACTTTTTGGATGTATCGAAAATCTAAATGAACTCCCTCCTCAGAAAAGCAGATTAGTAATTTCCGGTTCAGTCTCCAATGATACCACTGCATATGCGGTTCGAGTTTTCCGAACAACAACGTTCAACGTGCCTAACATTTATATTTTAGATGCAGAAGTGAAAATCAAAGATGACTTGGGCACTGAGGTCTTATTGACCCATGATAGTTTTGGAATTTATTATACCCCGATTGAATACTATGGTATTCCGGGAAGATCATATTGGGTTGAAGTGCTCCTATCGGATGGCAATCTGTATAAATCCATTCCTGAAGAGATGATTGATACTCAAGGGTCTCTAGTGGATATGAACTACAAAGCAAACCAAACTTCTATTGAACTCTATGTAGACTATGACGAACCAATGGAGGAAAGAAACTTCTACAGATGGAGGTATGGAGGGGTATATGAGGTCATTGCTCCATGGGCTCAGAGTCTCGCCGAAGTAGAACTAGAAGATGATACCATTTTTGCTTGTTTTCCACAGTGGGATCACACACCTTTTAAAGAAATATCAGTCTGCTATACACGGGATTTTGATAATGAATTACTTCAGGTAAGTGACGATATATTGACTAATGGACAATTTATTGATGACTTTTTAATTGCTGAAATTCCTGTCACCCGTCAGTTCGATCGAGGGTATTATCTATTTGCCAAGCAGTACCACATCTCAGAAAGAACATATAGATATTGGAAGGCCATATTGAATCAACTCGGTAATTCAGGCTCCATATTCGAGTCGGCTAATTATAATATTCGAGGAAACATGATCAATACAAGTGATCCTAATGAGGATGTTCAAGGCTACTTCGAAGTATCTAGTGTTACTTCAATGGGTAAGTTTGTCCAGAACTATATGGGCACATTTATTTTGGAAGATCAATGTTTTCCTCAAGGACCTACTTGCCCCGCATACAAATGCTTCGATTGTAGGCTGATTGCACCTTCAGCATCCAACATTAAACCTCATTATTGGCCATTTTAACAATCAAATGAAACTTATATTCAGAGCATCTTTAATCGTGCTCGTTGTACTCTATAGCTGTGTAGAAAAACTTGATAAACTCCCAGCGGAGACTAGCCGGTTAGTGATCTATGGAGAAATCAATGACAGATCTGCAGATATCTCTGTTCGAGCGTACTACACTACAGGTTATAACGTCCCTTTCGATCCAATAACAGATGCCAAGATCAGTATTATTGAAAACGACTCAATTGAAATCTCCTTAACGCATGATGAATATGGATTTTATAGAGCGTATCATAGATCAGGACAGGCTGGTAACAACTATTACCTTCAAGTAATTCTCACCGATAGTACCATTTACAAGTCCGAAGTAGAAACAATGCAGGTCAATAATTTGGAGCTAGACTCAATATATATTGATCAGAGCCTCCGAGCCTATGACTATTTCGTAGACTTCATTGATAATAGTACAAACTTGAAATATTATCGAATAAGACAAATAGGCTACTATCTCATTGCGGGTGAAGGGCCTAATATTTCCTCTAAAATATCAGGTGATCCAGCCGAAACTAAGCAGTGCTTTCCAGAGGAAGTCGGTTACATACAAAACGCGGGTTTTTATACTTGGTTTATAGACCGAGATTTAGAAAAACTTGAAGTGACAGACAATCGCCTTTTTGATCAGAATCAGGTTAATGGATTTCTTGTGTCCGGTGTAGAAAATGATAGTAAGTTTGATTTTGCTTATCACTGCATCGTACGTATGCATGCCATCTCAAAAAGGTCTTTCACTTTTTGGAATGCTATTTCAAATCAGCTTAACAATAGTGGCTCCATATTCGAAACCGCGAACTTTTCCATTGAAGGAAATATCTTTGAAGAGGGAAATCTGGATAACAAAGTCCAAGGTTACTTTGAAGTATCAACAGTGAGTGAAATCAGCTTATTTCGCTCCAAACTAATAGGTTCTCAAGATAAAATTTGCAAAGTAAAATAGGTCAGCTATTAGAAGCTGATTAAATTCTACATCAAATTCTAAAATATGATTTCCCATCTCTGCGCTATTACATTAGCACTCTTCTTAATTGGAAACAATCAACCACAAGATGATCAATTAGCCATATCATCGCTTCTGGATGAGTTCCTTTCCAAAGTAGATCAAAAAGAAATGCACAACCGATTCTGGGCTGATGATCTGATCTATACCAGTTCTTCGGGAGCTCGATTTGGGAAAGAAACGATCATGTCAGGATTTGCTACCGACTTGAAGGAGGAGGATTTAGAAGAAGCGAAGACTTCCTACTCAGCTGAAGACGTGAACATCAGAATATTCGATAATATGGCCTTGCTTACATTCAGGCTGGTAGCGAAAACTATTCAGTCGGATTCTGTGGTGGTTAATAATTACCTTAACAGCGGCACACTCATTAAGCGAAAAGAAGCCTGGAAGGTGATCAACTGGCACGCTACCAAAACTGCTGAATAGGAGATTTCTTTATTCGCAAAAAATCAATATTATAGGATCAAGAGAATTCTAAACATGCAAACTATCCTATCTAATTCGCGCTATTACCCAAAATCTTAATATTTTTAGGAGACCTATCAATTCACCAGCTAAAAATTATACAACATGCCATTTTTGAGAATTAGCTCGATCGTATGCGAAATCCCGGAAGAATCAGATAAAGATGAAATATATCTCGTCTTTCGGGATAAAAAAATCTGGCCGAAAAATCTGAAGTTCTTGAAGATTGACGTAGATGAAACATTAGATGTCGGCCTTCAAGTCAAGGTCACTAAACCAGGTAGTATGAAGCTTGAGCTCTGGGAATACGATCTTGCAAGTCCAGATGACCATCTCGGCTCTTTCATACTAGACTTTGAAAACTTAGCGCCCGCAAGCTATACTGACTTACTTCTAAGAGATGAAAAAGGCGCCGAGCGTGCAAGCTATTATATCAACTGGGAAATTTCAGAGTAGTGCTCTTCCTCCTTAGAAAAATTCGTAGCAAAATGATCAAAGAAAACAAGGTTTGGAATTATCTGCTTTACGCAATTGGAGAGGTTATATTGGTAGTGGTAGGAATTCTGATAGCTGTGCAGATCGATAATTGGAATCAGCATCGCAACAAAGTAAATGAAGGTGATGAATATCGTGAAAGACTAATCTCAGATTTAGAAGCAGATCATAGGAGCATTACTCTTCGAGTCATATTTTTTGATCAAGTAAATGGATTAGCGGAGCATGCAGACTCACTACTTAGAATGGAGGGAAAATCCTCTCCCGAGGATCAATGGGATCTGATCTATTCTGTATTTCAGGCAAGTCAAATTTGGCCTTTTCGTACGACCATTACTACATATAACGAATCTCAAAATAATGGTGCACTTCAATATCTTGCATCAGATTCTACATTACAAAAAATTGCAAAATATTATATAGACAGTTCAGAGCAACTGGATATCCTTACTGGTGGCACCACCGCATATCGTGACTATACTAGAGGAATTATCCCAATGAGTCTGCAACGCTACATTTGGAGTGAATGCTTCAAAATTCAAATTAACGAAAATCAGTTATTCATCACTTGCGGTGTTCCAGAAGGCGTTGACGATATAATCAATGATGTTTATTTGAGACTTAGACAAAGTGAGGTGTTACCGCAGATCTTAACTCGAAGACTTGCTACACTGCATATAAGGTCAGTGATATTAAAGAACTTCTTAGATGAAAATGAGACATTACTAAATGATCTCAATCAAAATAACAGAGCTCATGAATAATTGATCCGAATGTTAGGCATACATGAGTAATCAGTCAAATTAACTTAGTTCTCGCCCCAAATCATATATGCTAAAAAACAATCCAACCAAAGCTAGAATTACCTCTATTGACCTCTTGCGAGGTATAGTGATGATCATAATGGCTCTTGACCATATCAGGGACTATTTTCACTACGATGCATTTTTCTTTAATCCTACCGATTTAGAACAGACCAATTCCGCCTTGTTTTTCACTCGCTTCATCACACATTTTTGTGCTCCTGTGTTTGTGCTGCTAGCCGGTACTTCGGCATTTTTTGTAGGCAGAAGACTTGATAAAAAATCTCTCTCCGTCTGGCTACTGAAACGTGGACTGTGGTTGGTATTTCTAGAGTTGACCGTAGTGAAATTTGCTTGGTATTTCAAGCTAGACTACATGCTTATTGAGCTGATGGTCATTTGGGCGCTTGGTATCGCAATGATCTTTTTAGCTGGCTTTATTCACCTACCTAAAAAAGCGGTTATCGGGATTTGCTTAGTCGGCATAGTTGGACACAATCTCCTTGATAACATCCAAATTGATACGGTCTGGATTTATAACATTTTCGCATTTTTCCATGAATGTGTTCAGCTTAAGAATACAGGGCCTCTGGATTTTTGGACGTATTACCCATTGATCCCATGGATTTTTCTGATGCCATTGGGGTATTACCTAGGTGAAATTTATCATGCTGACTTTT
>CAYGPP010000086.1:0-17252 GCA_964351885.1 uncultured Marinoscillum sp. | reverse complement strand
AGCTTGGGAGTATAGAGATTTGAGAGCGGACTCAGCATTATATTTTGCTCAATTAGGTAGACAATTGGCTCAAAAGTCAAAATTTGTTTCACTTGAAATCAAAGCGATTAATTTCACTGGCATTGCTTATAGGAACTTAGGAAACCTCTCCAAGGCGGTTGAATATTATTTGCTAGCCTTAGACTTAGCCGAAGAAACAAATGATTTAGAGCAGCGCGGTTACTCTTTGATCAATCTTGGGAATTTGTATGATTTTCAATCCAATCATTATGAGGCTATTAGATACTTGACCCTCGCTCTTGATCAAGCAGAGGAATTGGACAATAGACGCATGTTGGGCTATTGCTATAATAATCTTGGAAAGGCTTATTCAGGATTAAAGGCTTATGCACAAGCTGCCGAATATTTCATTAGGGCAATCAAAATAAGAAATGATCTAAATGACCAGAGTGGTCAAGTTTCATCTGAAATCGATTTGGCGGAAGTTTATTTAGAGCAAGGAGATTTGATTAAAGCAGAAAGTACCGCACGAAATTGCTTTTTTAAGCTTAAAGCACTTAACAAGCCACGCAAGTCAGCTGAATTACATCTGACACTAGCCAAGATAAAAGTAGGTCAAGACATGATTAATTCAGCCATGCGATTAGCAGATGCTGCGTTAAGTATATCTCAAAAAGTTAGTGCCGATTATGAACTAGGCAAAGCTCATTTGGTTTTAAGTGATATTTATAAATCAACAGGTGATTACAAGCTAGCTTATGAGCATCAGCTGGCATATAATATGATTAATGAAAAATTGCTAGGAGAGCAGACAATCAGAAAAACTGAACAGCTAATTAGTCACTATGAAAATTCTCAGCAAAGAATTGAAAATGAATACTTAAGAAAGCAGGATGAGTTTAATGAAAGCGTTATTAACAATCAAAGATTTACCATTACAATCTCTATTATCGGTATAATTATACTTCTAATTGGAATAGGTGTCATTATGAGAGGGTATCGTATAAAGAAACGATTATCTCATAAAATAGCGAAACAGCGAGATAGAATGGAAGTCGATAAGGCTCTTATAGAGCAACAATCTCAAGGACTCAGAGATTCGGATCAAGCTAAATCGAAGTTTTTCGCCAATGTTGCTCATGACTTGAGATCTCCTTTAAGTCTGATTTTAGGGAATTTGCAAATACTAAAAAGCGAGAATAAAGATTCGCTGAGCACCCTATCTAATTACAGTCTTGACACGTCACTAAAGAATTGTAAGCGGCTACTTTTTTTAACAGATGAGATTAATGATTTGACTCGACTCGAGGGAGGCAATATTATCCTAAATCTAGAAGAGGTTCGAATTATTGGCTACTTCAAAATGCTCACGAAGCTATTCTTGGGTATAGCTAGAGGCAAAGGAGTCAATTTGTTATTTCAATCCGACTTGCCGGAAACTACAAGCGTAAAAATCGACCCTCGGCAGTTTGAAAAGGTATTCTATAATCTAGTTTCTAATGCGCTCAATCACACCAAGACTGGTGATCATATTACGATTACTATTGGGGCAGATTCAAATGGACACATTTTCTTGAATTTTGGAGATACGGGAGAGGGTATAATGGAGGAGAATCTTAATAATATTTTTGACAGGTTTTATCAAGGTGGAGGAAATATGAGTAATACAGGTTTAGGAATAGGATTAGCGCTTGTGAAGGAGATAGTAGACTTACATAAAGGCTCTATATCAGTGAAGAGCAAGCGTGGTGTTGGTACCAATTTCGAGATTACTCTTGAAAACAGTGAACGCTGCGTCTCTTTGATTGATGCTACTCATACAAGTTCTTTCGATTACGTATTAGAACGAAAGCATTTGTATGACGTTGTAGAAATTGATTATCAGAGTGAGAAAACGAGTCATTCAACTTATCGCAAGTCAATTCTTTTGGTTGACAACCAAGTTGAGACAAGGCATGAGATTGGAAAAATATTGGAAGATAGCTATGATCTTATTGAAGCAGAACACGGACTTGAAGCACTTGAGCTTTTGAAATCTAATTCTATTGATTTGATAATTACCGGTCTTAAAATGCCTTGGATGGACGGTTTAGAATTCATGGATCAATTAAGTAGGAGTGAGGATTTTCGGAGTATTCCGAAAATCGTCATTTCAGAAGAAATCGCTGAACAAGGAAAGGTGAATGAAAAGAATCTAGGAGTGTGTTATTTTATTACTAGACCGCTCAATAAGGAGGCAATACTACATCAGGTAAATATTCTGATCGAGGAGTTAGAAATAGTAAAAATTTAGAATCACTTCTTAAGTTATGATCTACTTATGAAAAGATCGAAATTCTATTTTGGCGTGGATGGATTTTGAAGTGGTATTACTTTATTGAAAGATCAGTCAATTAAAAAGTATAAACCTGCTAGCTTGTCATAGACTGAAGACATGTCCATGCGTCATTCAGTCAATTGAGGGTAGTTTACCTAACAATTGAGGCTGTTTCAGCGAGTTGCGCTTGGTAAAAAGAATCGAAGTAATTCGCCCTATTCTCAGGATCACTTAAGAACACGTCTTGAATAGGAAAATGATTACTTCTTTTACTCTTTAGTAATTTGTTTAGACCTCTTGAAATTTTATTTTTTCTATCACCCATAATAACCACATTCAATTAACCTGTCTTAGGAACAATACTATAAAAGTGATATTGCCCACCTATGTGAATCAAAACAAGTTGTTGATTCGCTCATAAGGCAAGTCTTTCATTGGATACCCCCAAAAAAATAAAAAAAATTAAGGAATTGTGTAGAAGCTGGTGTCTACTGAAATAACTCCCCAATAGCCTAGCGCTTTACGGCTACCATCTTCATAAGCCATATTGCCATCAATTGAAGCAGGAGAAGTAGAATTAACCGTACCGAGTAAAGTCGTCTGCTGTCTAACTAAACTCATAAAATCAAATGCAGATTTTGAGAGTTGTTGTTGCTCAACGTAAATAACATCTCCTTGCTTAAACTCGAAAGAAGTCAACTCATGAGAGATGCTATTCCCATCAAAAAATTGATCAGCTAAGATTGAAATACTCTCAGGCTCACTGAATAATGTGTCATTTCGGCTGACTTTCCACCTATAAAAATTCAACAAGTCAGCGCTATCGTCGGTGCTAATTATTGGATAAAAAATGGTTTCAAGAATATCAGGATCCTCTAGACTTTCTCTTTCATAGCTTCCTACGTAAAGAGAATCAATGACTGATAAATCATTGATTTTTTGATATTTAGACGTTATCAGAGAATTATCTGATAGAACTATTCTAAGCTGATATTCTACATTAGGTTTAGCAGCGAAAGTGGTTTGAGAATGATAATACCCTGATTTTTGGTGGACCAACCGAACGATCTGATTGATTGGTGACACAGCCAGTATATAAACCTCAGCGTCTGGGATTGAAGGGTTGCTTTCTCTACTTAAGAAATTGGATGAGTATGATATACGAATACTTTGAGTGATCTCCTGATCGGTTAGCCAGCCTTCCACTACTATCAATGGATCAGTATCTACCTCTGGTATATCAACCGATTCACATCCACATATGACTAATGAGATGATAAGAATATGGAGGAGAATTTTCAAAACTTAAAGTTGTAAGTAAAAGCTGGAATTAACGAATCAAAGATGGAATTAGGTATAATCTCCGTAAAACCTGTTGCCTGATCTTTCTGGAACAAATACGAGTAGACATTATTGCGACCATAGACGTTGTATAATACAAAAGTCCAATAGTCTGAAATTAATTTAACTTTACCGTTTCGCTTTATAGTTCTACCGGAGAATTTCAAAGACCAATCTAAACGGTGATAATCTGGAAGCCTATTTTGATTTCTTAAACCGAAATAAGGAACTGAGTTTCCCTCAAATTCATACTTTCCAAGAGGAAGGGAAAATGGTCTGCCCGACTGATAATTGAACACTATTGAAGTACTTATTCGCCTGTTCAGCTGATAGATTCCCGTTAATGTCAAATCATGAGTTCTGTCATTATTGGATGGGAAGTAATTGCCGTTATTGACCGTCTCTTCTTCAAAAGTACTCGTTGATCGCTGTTCGCTCCGAGATAAGGTGTAGCTGATCCAACCTGTTAAATCACCTTTATTTTTCTTCAAATAGAATTCCATTCCATAATTCTTTCCTTCGGCGTTTAGCAGTTCAGTTTCTGGGGTTTTGTTGAATAACAACTGGGCTCCATCTTTATAGTCAATTAGATTCTCCAGTTTCTTGTAATAAAGATCAAAGTAAGCTTCGTATTTATTGTTATTGAAATTCTGATAGTACCCTAAGGAATAATGCTGTGAGCTTGTAGGCTCAATAAACTCATCACTCAACTTCCATATATCTGTAGGAGAGGGGGTTATGGTGTTAGATACCAAATGAATAAACTGATTGGACTTTGTATAGCTCATTTTCAAACTTGATGATGAGGTAAACTTAAAATTCAATGAGAATCGAGGTTCAACTCGCCAATTTGATTGTATGACTGAGTTTTTTCCAAAGTAAAGCGTGTCGATTATTGAAGCAACAGATTTTGGTGAATTTGGATCATATTGGAATGACGTATCAGCACCAAAAATGCTCAAATTCGATACTCTTAAGCCATATTGGACAGAGGTCTTCCGCGAAAGTGTAGCTTGATGACTGATATAAAATGCAGACTCAAGTCCATGTTCGGAATCCAGTTCAATCGCATTGGCTGATGACGTCTCAATATCAAAAGGTTCTCTAATGCCAGGCCTGAGAACATGCATAATACTGCTGCTCCCTACCCTGATTTCGTTATTTGGATTAATTACAACACTGAAATCGGACTTGAGCGTATAATCCAGAATTTTTGAACTCCCTATAAAACTTGCTGCTTCACGAGGCTGTGTTATGTTGTAGTTGTATTCACTAATAATGGACGAGAAATTGGCAAAAATCCTTTTGCCAAATAGGTGATTCCATCTCAATGAAAAATTACGATTTCCCCAACGCGATTTCGTATCTAATGTATTGGTTGTTCTGTCATTGCCCCAGTATCCGGAAAAATAGAAATTATTTTTCTTGTTAGGCTTCCAATTTATTTTTCCATTAAAGTCTTGAAATCTTGATGAGGTTGAATTATTTGGAGATATATCAAAAAGGGATTGGCGTGCAGAGAAAATGAACGAACTCTCGTCCTTTTTGATAGGCCCCTCAGCAATAAATTTCGCGGAAACTAACCCAATGCTTCCTGTTAGATGAAACTGTTTATCGTCTCCTTCCTTTTGGATTACAGAAATTACCGATGATGCTCTCCCTCCATGCCATGCTGGAATGAATCCTTTCATGATTTCTACATTGTTAATGGCTTGCGGATTGAAAATTGAGATCAACCCGTTTAGATGGGTAGGGTTATAGATGGTAGCTTCATCAAGCAGAATGAGGTTTTGATCAGAGTTGCCACCGCGAACATGAATCCCGTTTGCATCCTCGCCTAATGTATTAATTCCTGGTAGGTAAGTCGCCCCTTGAAGAACATCTACTTCTCCTAAAAAATATGGAATAACACCTTCTGTATTGAAATCGAGGGTATTGATCCCCGGGATAAGGCTGGAGATATTGAAATCGGGCTCGATTGAGGATATAGTTACAGCATTGAGTTCACTAATTTTTTCTTCTAACTCAATAATCTCGATAAAGCCTCCTTGAGCCAAATTATAGCTCTTTTGGTAAGTTCTGTAACCAACGAAATTCACATGTATCATATGAACTTCAGCAGTTAGTGTAATTGAGAAGTAGCCGTAATTATTCGTCACTACACCTTGAATGGTTCCTGGCTTATACACTATCGCACCAATAAGGGCTTCTCCCGTTAATTTATCTCTTACGAAACCTCTGACTGTTTTGAGGGATGAAGTTGGATTGAAACGAAGTACTATTAAATCATCTTTACTAGAATACTGAAACCGCTCCTGTGTACGCAGATGATTGAATAACTCCGTCCATGATGTATAGTCTCTATCTACAATACATCTTGACTTTGGAATCATATCTTGGCTGAAAGCAAGAGGTAATCCCTGATTTTTGAGTTCTCTAAAAATATGTCCGAGTGAATACTCTCCAGTCTTAATGAGTATCTCTACTTCATCTGGCCTTTCTTGAGCAGATCCTATCCCAAATGTGATGGTAAGAAGAATGCAAAGGAAAAATTTGGACTTTACTGGCATTGAGAGCTAAAACTTAACTTCCTTTAGAAAGCGCGATTTCAGCTGCAAAATTAGGCTTTAATTACATCCTTTTCCAGATATTCTGACTTTCTTATCGGTGATTTTAGTTTTTGCATTGAGCACTGAACCAATCACATTGACTACACTGGTGAGGGATTTATTTTTAAATTCTGCCGTTATTTTACAATCTCTAAGCGACCTGCTGGCCACAATATCGCTAGCGGAATACTCTTCGAGGACACGAATTACCTCAGAAAGCTCTTTATTGTCAAAACTAAAGTATCCAGTTTTCCAACCTAATTCATTCAATGAAGCGGTGGGAAAAATAGTAATATCACCAGATGAGTTTATTTGTCCCGAGTATCCTTTTCTAATTTTTTCAGAATTACTCCCTTTTGATATTTCTACAGTACCTGATTCTACTACTACTTTCAGCTCGTTTTTGGCATTTACGTTGAAAGTGGTACCAAGGACTTTTACGTTACCGAATTCACTCTGAATATAGAAGGGAGTGTTCGTTTTGACCACATCAAAATATGCTTGACCTGTCAAGTTTAAGGTTCTGTTGTTTAAGAAGTCGTCTTCAATAAAGGTTATGCTACTTCCCGCAGCAACGGTCACAATAGATCCATCAGGAAAAACTATTTCTTGAACTTGATTTGTTGAGGTGATTGTTTGACTTTGTACAGTTTGATCAAATTGTGAGGTATAGACAATTGTTCCAAGAGCGATTCCTAATACGAGGATAGCCGCAATCTTCCATAAAAATGAGAATGATCGCTCAATTGGTTTTGATGCGGAGATTTTACTTGAAATTTTCTCCCACCCCTTATCTACATCTACGTCTGTATCAAACTCGCTCAATGAATAGAACAAATCAAAATCATCCTCATACAAGGAATTCGAACTCTTAGAGAGTTGATTCTGATTATATTTTTCGTTCCAGTCTTTCATTACATTGATTAGGCAAAGACATGAGTCGATACCCCTAATTTTACTCTAATATTATTTGATGTTGTAATTTTTTACTTCCTCACTTAATTGTTCTTTGAGCTTTTTCAAAGCTATACTAATTTGATTTTCAACTGTTTTTATTGACAGTTCAAGTTCCTCAGCAATTTCCTGATATGTTAATCCACCGTAACGACTTAACACAAAAATTTTACGACACTTCTCGGGTAGGGTATCAATTGCATTTTGTATTTTAATTTTTATTAGACCATGTTCATCAGTAGACATTGGAGATTCATAACCGCCATCAATGTCTTCTAGGTCTGTCATTGCCTGCTGCTTGGGTAACTCTAGCTTGAGGTAGTTGATGCTTTTATTTTTGGTAGAAGAAAACAAGTAAGATTTAAGTCCTGAGTGCAAGTTGATCTGATGGCGTTTTTCCCAGATATACATAAACACTTCTTGGCCAACTTCCTCGCCTATGGTTTTATCTCTTACCATACTAGTGGCAAATCGCACTATATCTGCGTAGTATCTTCTGAAAATTGTCTCGAAAGCTTGATAATTATCTGCCTTAACTAGCTCAAATAAGGCCTTGTCTTCCAATTGACTCATCTACTTCCTGATTCTCTTACTTGGGTTCTGAGGGATTCGAAGAGAATAGCAAGAGAAGGATTGTATATTGAACTGTTATAATTATTCTCAGCAGATACACATACGATCATATTGATACTCGGCATGATGTAGAGATTGGTTCCGTTTCCTCCAGAAATGAAGATACAGTCGTCTGCACCCTGCAAACGTTGATCAACGAAGGATTGGGCAAATATCCACCATCCTAAGCCAATTCCGTAATTGGCGGAAAATACGGTTGTTAGAGTCTGGGTGTCTAAAAGCCAGTCTCTATCAAAAATACGAGTTTTATCTTTCCATCTTCCTTCTAGCAAAGTCAGATAGCCTAGTTTGGCAAAATCAAAAGTGCCCAAACTAATCCCATCAACGAGATTGAGCGTACCATCAGGACTTTTGTTTATTTCGAAATTAGTGATTGACAATGGAGTGAAAAGCTTATCAATAATGAGACTTTCAAGATTTTCATCACCAAGTATTGTTTGATAAATTTTTGATATGACGATACCAGTGCCACTGTTGATACCAGTACGTAATCCAGGGCTAGCTTCAAGCTGCTTTGAGAGAACATGGCCAGTCCAATCAGCCGTATTGCGCATAAGTTGTAAGTCGCTAGAACTTCTAATGGAACTGACCAAAGATTCGTTCCAGATCAAGCCTGATTTATGTGATAGGAGGTGCCTAAAGGTAATTTCTTTTTTCAACGGGCTATTTTCAAATATTTCGGAGTATTCAGGAAGGTATTTGTATATCGGGTCATCAATACTGGTAATAAGTCCTGAATTGACGAATTCTTGGAATAGAAGAACTGCAATAGTAAAAGATGCTCTTCCAATGGTAAAAGTGCTCCCTCGATCACCACCTGTATAATAGTTTTCAAATATCAGTTTGTCATCTTTGACGATTACCAATCCATTTATCAATCCATGCTCTTCATCTTTAATTGTTTGATCTAACGCGCTGAGCACTTGGTTACTCAAAGCAACATCTCTAGGAAGTGCATACTCCCATACATCTTGATCAGGACCTACGTCTTCACTGAGATAGCATCCTGATAAGGATAAAAGTAACGCTATGAGTAAAAATCTATTCATTGGTTAAATATAAACTCAGGCCAATGCCAAAAGTAAAACCTTCAAAGTCTTCACTACTTACGCCATTTAGGTTAAGCCCGTTCAAAAATCTGTAACCCGATTTACCATAAATAGTTATAAACCGTATTGGTGAGTATCCTAATCGGATTTGAGGATGCACTATTTTAAATACATCTCTCGAAAATACTTTGTCTTCATCTTGTCTACTCCATGTCATATCGCCTCTACCCAAGTTAATACTTGGTTTGATCATTATTCTTTTGGTTGCCATCAGCTTTGTGCCTAAATGGACCCCTCCATAAATATAGTCAAGATCGAAAGTATTAGGAAAGATCAGCTCCGCATTGTAGTTGCTGTTGACGTTGTTGAAGAAAAACGCAATGTCAAAAACAGATACAGTGATGCCCAATTCTACACTATTTGATAAGTTTTGTTCGCTTGGTCCCGGAACAAATTCAGTTGCTAAATCTAAATAAAGTCCCTTATGGAGATTTTCCCATACTTCAGCCGATTGTTTCACTTCTGGAATGGTGTCACTTTCAGACTGTGACCTCACGTCCAATGAGGCTAACAGTAGTATTGATAAAAGCAGAAAACCGCTCAATACTTTTACAGACTTGACATGCGATGAGAATGAATTCATATTATTTTCAATGTCATTTGCAACTTTAGTAATTTAACTAAGTCATTGAGAAGAATTTTGTTTTAACCGTATTGAATACACCAACCCTTAATATTCACGAAGAAATCATCGATAAATGTCGACAAGGAGATGGTAAAGCTCAGTTTGAGCTCTATCAACTATACTCTAAGGCGATGTTCAATACATGTATTCGGATATGTGGAGACAGGGAAGATGCCGAGGATGCTTTACAAGAATCGTTTGTGAGCGCCTTTAAAAGTATCAATAGCTTTCGGGGGGAAGCTTCATTTGGAGCCTGGTTAAAGAGAATTGTCATTAACAAAGCGCTGAACATTGTAAAGCAAAGGGGGAAAAACTTAATGATTTTTGAGGAATTGGAGTCAGAATCAAGCGAAATGGAATCCGAAGACTATTCTCCTGATTATTCGGTTAGGGAAATCAAAAAAGTCTTGGCAGAGTTAGCTCCAGGATTTAGATCGGTCTTGTCTCTATATCTCTTCGAAGGGTATGATCACCAAGAGATTAGCCTGATCTTAGGTATTTCAGAATCCACTTCAAAGACTCAATATAAGCGAGCAAAAGAACGATTAAAATCGAAACTGGTAGAAATTAGAAAGTATGGGTGATTCATTTGAGCGATTTGTAATTAAGAATAGGCAGGAATTTGATACTGAGATGCCCAATGAACGACTGTGGGATAAGATCGAAGTATCAACTAAAAAGCCATGGCCGAATGTGGTTAATCTATGGAAAGTTGCAGCAGTTTTATTATTGGTGACTACAATAGGTCTGTTGATAGAACGAACAGGAATTACACAGAATGACATTGTTGATTCACGTATGGAATCCACTGAATTTCAGCAAGTAGAGGCATACTATACCATGTTGATTTCAGCCAAACACAAAGAGATCATTAATCTCAATTCCAGTAAGCGGAAGAATGAGTTTTTAAAGGAGATTGTGGAGTTGGATAATGTATATGCTGATCTCAAAATACTAGCGAAAAAACAAGAATCAGAATCGGTTCTCACTGATGCTATGATTAACAATCTTCAGTTGAGATTAGAAATATTAAATAGGCAATTAGAAGTACTTAAACGATACAAAAATGAGCAAATCAAGGAGAATTCAGATGTTGAGATTTAGTTGGATACTATTGCTAATAATCCTAAGTAAATCCATTTTGGCAGCATCAGATGAGAAGGAGAGAAGAATATCTAAGATTTATGATGTCTCGAAAGAAACAGTTTTGAGGATTGAGAACTCATTTGGTGAAATACAACTCATTACTTGGGATAATCAGCAGTTCAAAATTGATATTGAGATTAAGGTAGAAGGAAAGAATAGTGACCGAGCCGAGAAACTCTTGAATGCCATCGAAATTGATATTTCTGAAAACTCAGGTTTGATTTCGTTCCGAACGGATATTGAGGATAAGCTCAATACCAAAGGGGATGAGTCATTTGAGATAAATTATAGAGTCATGGTCCCTGCTGAAAATGAAATTGACATTGAGAATCAATTTGGAGATACCTACATTGGAAAGCGACTTGGAGATGCCGAAATAAGGGTCAAATTCGGAAATTTGAAAACGGAAGATTTTGAAGGCTTTTTAGATCTAGATCTGTCTTTTGGAAATGGTCGAATTGGAAATACTATCAAATCAGAAGTCATTGTTAAGTATGGAGAATTAGACATGGGAAATGGTCAATCGATTGAGATCGAACAACAATTTTCAGAGTTAAATATGGGAGACTTTGAGACGATTATATTGGAGAGTAAATATGGAAGAGCTGACCTAGGTCGAGTTGGCTCCTTGGATGCTGAAGTCCAATTTTCGGGATTTCAAGTGGAGCGAATTAATAGACGACTTGACTTGGAAGGTAGCTACATCTCAGATTTTCAGTTGAAATCACTGAGTAAGGATTTCGAATCTGTGAGATTTTATGGTAAGTTCAGTGAAATGGAAATTCAACTGGAGGTTGGACTTAAAGCTGTAATTGAGGCAGATATGAGCTTCTGCAAGCTAAAAGATTACGCTGATCAAATAGATTTTTATTATGAATCGAAAGAAGACACGAGAAAAGAATACAAGGGTAAAATAGGAGGTGGAGATGATAAGAAAAGGATCACTATCAAATCTAGTTACGGAGATGTAAAGATAAACTAAAAAATAAGCTTAGTAAAGCGCTTTGAGTTCGACTTTCTCTTTGGTGGAATCCTTAATTTTTCCACTCTCACATTTAATAATTCTCGCAGGGAATTTCTTAAGAAACTGATGATTGTGAGTAGCCATAATTACGGCAGTTCCGCTTTTATTTATTTCTAAGAAGAGGTTTATAATTCCCTCTGCTACCTCTGGGTCAAGATTACCCGTTGGTTCATCTGCGAATAGTATTTGAGGCTCATTAATCAACGCACGTGCAATAACAATTCGCTGTTGCTCTCCACCGCTCAGCTGATGGGGCATCTTAGTTGACACAGAGCCAAGCCCAACACGCATCAACACCTCAGCCAGTCGACTCTTCATTTTGGCCTTATCCTTCCAACCCGTTGCTTTCATTACGAAATACAGATTTTCAGCTACACTTCGATCATAGAAGAGCTCGAAATCTTGAAAAATAATTCCAATTTTTCTTCGAAGAAAAGGAACATCAGAGGCTTTGAGGCCTCTGATGTTGTATCCTACAATGCTGATATCTCCTAACCTCAAAGCAAGATCTCCATACATCGTCTTGAGAAGAGAAGACTTTCCACTTCCAGTTCTACCCACCAAATAGATGAATTCACCTTTGCTGATATCGAACGAGATCTCACTCAACACCGTAGCGTGATCTTGAAAAATACTGGCGTTGATGACAGAAACTACTGGTTCGTTAGAAAATGACATATTTAGATTTCAAGTTTCATCAATTTTCCAAATGGTAAATCTTCGATTAATGTTTTGAGCGCTTCTTCTTTACCTTCCAATCCGAATTTTTCGAGTTTCTGAAGTGGTCTATCGGCTCGGAAGTACGCGATTAATACGAAGTTCTCATCTCTTAATTGTATGTAATTAGGGATTTTCGCTTTCCCTTTTACTTTGATGATATACATAGACGAAATAGCTATTTTCATCATCCAACTAATAAGTATGACTATTGGTTACCTTTTTTATAATCAGCTAGGAATTTTTCCAATCCACTATCCGTCAAAGGATGCTTCAATAATCCTGTAATCACGCTTAGAGGACATGTAACTACATCAGCTCCTATCTCAGCACACTGGATCAAATGCATATTGTGTCTAACAGATGCGGCCAATATCTCAGTCTCAAACTCATAGTTGTCAAAAATCTGAACGATTTGCTCAATCAATGTTAAGCCATCTGATCCTATATCGTCCAATCTTCCAATGAATGGAGAAATATAACTTGCACCAGCTTTTGCCGCAAGGATAGCCTGACCTGCACTAAAGATAAGTGTGCAGTTGGTTCTTATTCCTTCATCTGATAGCGCTTTTATGGTCTTCACACCATCTTTTATCATTGGTACTTTTACCACGATTTTGTCATCTATCTTGGCAAGTTCTCTACCTTCTTTGAGCATGGCTTCAAATTCGGTTGAGATCACTTCAGCACTCACATTGTCATCCACTATGTTGCAGATATCCTTATAATGCTTCAATATATTCGCTTGGCCAGTGATGCCTTCTTTAGCCATCAATGATGGGTTTGTAGTTACACCATCAAGCACGCCTAGATCGTATGCTTCTTGTATTTCGTCAAGGTTTGCTGTGTCTATGAAAAATTTCATCTTTTAATAGTGGTTTATAAGTTTTAAATGAGTTCTAAAAGTAGGCAAAAAAAAAGGCAAACAGAGTGTCGCACCGCTACAACCGCTTACCCTTGCTACCTTCCGGTCCTGGGGGATTCAGCAGGAGCTGGTCGCACCCGTTTGCCAAATGCAAACTTACTAAAAAGAATTCCTATCCGAAATTATAATTCGGAAATTCGTCGATTATCGAAGGAAGTATCTCGGTCATGAAAATCATCTTCATGGAGAACCACTTCTGGTAGTTCCAAATTTAAGAAATCCGCTCGAACCTAATAATCAGCAAATTCGTATTTTGTATTCATTATTCGATTTTCAGACTTCAAAAAGACATGGTTATGAAGTGCTCGGTTTTTTGCTCGTGTTCATTGCTTCAATAATTGATCACTAATCTGATTTTAAATAGCTATGGGCATGAGATTGGTGTATTTATGGTGCACTTTTTCCTTCGAATATTTGATTGACATCAGTTTTTCATAGGACTCAATTCGATTCCTATAAGTTCCCAAGGGGTATAACAGGAGGATGAAGTCCGGAATTCAGATTTCTTTTCACAGGATACAATGTGCTCAATTGGGACTTTATCTATAAATTGGTTGACCAATTACAGGGAGCCGCCCGAGCGACATAATTTTTAGGGGAGAGCTGGATTTTTATTTTACAAAGTATCAGATGGAACAACTAGAACATAAGATGAATAATTTGATAGTATGCTTTCTTGTACTGATGTTCTCGTCAATAGCTGCTTTTGGGGCAGAGTACACTGTTAGTTCAGACGATGAATTCAATAATCTTGACTTAGTAGCTGGTGATATTGTGACTTGGCTCGATGGAACTTACTCTGATCAGGAAATCAAATGGAGCGGACAGACAGGTACTGCATCCAGTCCAATTTTTTTGAAAGCTGAGACACCAGGCGGAGTAGTTTTTACTGGAACTTCTAAAATTAACTTTTATGGGAGTTATCTGATCGTGGATGGTTTTTATTGGAAAGGTGGCAATGGGGAAAGCGATCATATTGAATTTAGAAGAGGTGGATCTGATTCTGACTTTGGCATGAATTGTACCATTAGAAATTGTGCATTTGACAATCTCTTCACTCAGGAGCCAAATAAGAGCCGATGGATAGTTTTACATGGTTCTGGGAATGTGGTTGAGAACTGTTCCTTCATCAATAAATTGAGTGCAGGTGCTGCCATTTTAGTAGAATTATCTTACACAGGAAGCTTGACTCCTGGGCATGTCATTCGAAATAACTATTTCTACAACATCACACCTAAAGATGCTTTTTCTACCAATTCAGGGGACTGTGAAGCGATCAGAATTGGAGTAAGCTCGGATCAATCAGTAAGCGCTCAGGTGTTGGTTGAAGGAAATTACTTTCAGGCTGCTGATGGCGAAAATGAGATCATTACAAATAAGAGCGCTGATAATATATATCTACATAATACATTTAGAAACTGTCGTGGTTCATTGGTATTGCGGCATGGGGCTCGCGCTCACATAGAGGGTAACTTTTTCTTAGGCGAAGGTAAACCCAAGTCAGGAGGTATTAGGATCAGTGATAGGGATCACGTCATTATCAATAACTATATGCAAGGGTTGAATAATGATAATGATATATGGAATAACGGAATTACCCTAGTGGGCGGGGGGGAGTCCTCCGGAGGAAGTGGAAATGGTTATCAAAACGTGGATAATGTAACAATAGCCTACAATACCATTTATAATTCTGATGATCCTATTTTCTTTAATGATCGTAATTCACATGACCCAACTGGAGTAATTGCTTATAACCTTATTTATAGTGAAAATGGTGATATCGTAGCTGGAGATATCTCAGGAACGGGACAGGGCATGTCTTATGAAGGAAATATATTCGGAGGATCTGATATTGGTATTACTGATGGAGGTATCACAGTCGGTATTGAAACCTTTTCAGCAAGTGGTGAAATCTTTAAACCTATTAGCGCTGGTTTAGCAGCTAATGCAGCTGGAAGTGCATATAGTGACATAGTTAATATTGATGTAGAAGGAATAGCCCGTCCTAACGTTGATTTAGATGTAGGAGCTCATGAAGTTTCTGGGGGAAGTGGAGTAGCCACTTATTCACCGATTACAGATGGAATTGTGGGTGCAGGAGTGGGCGCTTGTTTTCTTAACGCTGCTGGCAATGTGCTCAGTGAATGTGGTGCAGTAGGAGATTATCTTACAGTTTCGACAGTTTCAGATTTTTCAGATTTGGGAGGCACCTTGTCTGCTCGTATTACTACTAATGTCGACTGGACACTTTCGGTGCATGATTCTTGGATTTCTGTCGACCCTATTTCAGGATCTGGTTCTCAGAATATTGATATTACGACCTTAGTTAATCCTTCCACTTCTGAGAGAACGGGTCTTATTACAGTAAGTGCCTCAGATATTTCGGATAGGACTATAAGTGTTACACAGTCTGGATATGTTGCTCCAATTGACGTTACTAGCGTTAGCTTAATGCCAGAGATTCTTACAATCGGAGTAGGAGGTATTCAGCAATTATTGGTTGCTATAGCACCGTCTGATGCTAGCAATCAGAGCGTCAGCTTTAATTCTGATAATCTTTCTGTGGCAGAAATAGACCCAAGTGGTATGGTGACTGCTGTGGCGGTAGGTACTGCAACAATCATGGTGATTACAGAGGACGGAGATTTTACGGATGTAAGTGTTGTGAATGTAATAGCTCCTTCAACTGGAACAAATGTGGCATTAAATAAGCCATCCACAGCCACAGGTACGCCGGATGGTGATAACGTTCCTCAAAATTTGGTAGATGGCGATCCTGATTCTCGCTGGGCGGTTGAAGGTTTTCCTCAGTCAGCAACCGTCGATTTGGTAAATGTCTACAGTATTGATGGCATAGAAGTTATCGCGTATAATGATAGGGCATATCAGTATGTTGTGGAAGGTTCTATTGATGGAAATTCCTTTACCACTATTGTTGATAGAAGTAATAATACCACTCCGGGAACTAACACATCTCCAATTGCAAACACTTTCCTTGCTGTCGAAGCTCGTTATGTGAAAATCACTGTTTCAGGTGCGGCAGAGTACACTGGTCCTTGGGTAAGTTTGGATGAGCTTATAGTGTTAGGAGATGCGGAGAATAATCCAATATTGGTATCAGGAGTAGTTCTGAGCCCAAATGGCCTATCCTTGATAGAAGGTAAAACAGGTCAATTGACGGCAATAGTTAGTCCAACTTATGCTACTGATCAAGGAATTAGCTACGCGACTAGCAATCCTTCAGTGGCCACAGTGAATTCAGTGGGTTTAGTTTCTGCAGTTTCAGAAGGTACAGCTACAATAACAGTGACAACTGATGATGGGAGCTTTACAGATTCAATTGAGATTTTAGTATCAAGCGTAAATCCAGTTGTTTTGGATGTAAATGAGGAGAGCGTCGAATTTAGTCCAAACCCGGCTATTTCTTTAGTGAATATTAGTGGGACGGGAGATTATCATACTTTGATAGTATATGATCATATTGGAAGAGTAGTGACAAAACAAACAATAGGTTCTTTAGGATCTGTAGATATAAGTACATTTCAGAAGGGTATCTATATTTTCAAGTTAGTAGGGATCGAGGAATCTTTTGTTGGCAGAGTAATCAAGCAATAAGTCCAGCTTCTTTTGTAAAAAGAATCTCCTCTTGGAACTTCTTTGAGGCATGACGAAATCTTGCACTTTTCTTATATTCTAAACTGCATTTTGGTAATCCCCGAAAGACGCAGAATTTAATTTTATAGACAAGAACTGATGATGATAAGTATCAGATGTTTTGGGACGTATTTCAAAAAAAAACCGAATGTTGCAATCAATAAATTTTGATATTATTTGCTTAGAACAACTTTTTAG
>CAYGPP010000085.1:0-17254 GCA_964351885.1 uncultured Marinoscillum sp. | reverse complement strand
GTTTTAGAGATTATCATCAAAGCAGACAAAGAGGTAGTTTTTGAGAAATTTAAAACTTTCAACGTTTCGGATATAGCTGCACTTTCAAAAGAGGATGCATCTACAGCAATGCAGCTTGGTGGAGTTTGGCCAAATATTATTCAAAGACCATTCGGAATTGTTGCGGATCCAGCGGACACTCCGAAGGCAATATTTATTTCTGCGTTTGATACCAATCCTTTGGCGGCAGATATAGCTTTTCAGTTGAAAGATAAGGAACAGTACTTTCAGGCAGGACTTGACGTACTTAAGAAATTCACAAGTGGATCACTTCATTTGAATATTGACGCTCTGGCAGAAGTTGCTCAAGTCTTCTCTCAGGCCGCTGGTGTAGAATTAAATAAATTTTCTGGGGCTCATCCAGCAGGAAATGTCGGAGTACAAATTCATCACCTTGATCCTATGAATAAAGGGGATGTGGCTTGGACGATTTCTCCAATAGGTGTTGCTCAGATTGGACAATTCTTTTTAGAAGGCGTATATGATGCTTCCAGATTGATCGCACTGGCTGGCTCAGAAGTAAATGACCCATCATATGTACAAACTTATGCTGGGGCCCAATTAGCTAGTTTAGTAGATGGGCAAGTAGAAGGAGGTAACTTAAGGTATATTTCAGGTAGTCCTTTGATTGGGGAAAATTGTGGTAAAGATGGTTACCTCGGATTTTATGATCGTCAGGTGACGGTTATTAAGGAAGGTGATTATGAAGAGTTTTTGGGTTGGTTGATGCCTTCTGCTAAAAAATTGAGTTTTCATAAATCACTTGGCCTCCTGTCATTTCTAAATAGAGGCAAGGAATACGAAGTAGATACCAATACTCATGGAGAAGACCGACCATTTGTAGTGTCTGGGGAATTTGAGAAGGTTCTTCCGATGGATATTCTTCCTACTTACCTGTTCAAAGCTATTATCGCCGAGGATTACGACGATATGGAGGCCCTAGGGATTTTTGAACTGATAGAAGAGGATGTGGCTCTTTGTGAGTTCATAGATCCGTCTAAAAATGATTTACAGAATATCTTGCGTACAGGATTAGATTTGATAAGAAACAGCTAAAAGCATAGAATGAAGCCATTACAAAAACTGTTTGATTCAATAAAGCCCAACTTTGAGAAAGGTGGAAAGTGGGAGAAATTCTACACGCTTTATGAAGGTCATAGAACCATTGTTTTCGCACCAGATTTGGTTACAGAGAATAAGGGAGTACAAATCAAGGATGCTGTTGACCTAAAGAGAATTATGATTACTGTTGTGATCGCTATGTTGCCTGCCTTATTATTCGGGATTTACAATGTGGGTCATCAGCATTTCATTTCGATTGGAGAAGAAGGAGCACTTTTAGATAAAATATTGGTTGGATCTTTGGCCGTAGTGCCAATATTGATTGTGTCCTATGCAGTCGGTCTCATGACTGAATTCGTATTCTGTGTTATTCGAAATCACCCAATCAGTGAAGGATACCTCGTTACAGGGATGCTAATCGGACTAATTATGCCTGCCTCTATTCCGCTTTGGCAAGTGGCATTAGCCACTATTTTTGCAGTAGTAATTGGAAAAGAAGCATTTGGTGGAACAGGAATGAACATCCTGAACGTGGCACTAACTGCCAGAGCGTTTCTCTACTTCGCCTATCCATCAAATATTTCAGGAGACGTTTGGACGTTTTTTGGGGATAAATCTCCTGTAGATGCGTACAGTGGAGCTACTGTCTTATCCTATGGTGCCTCTGCAGTGGCAAACGGAACTAATATGATGACAGACATGGCTGGTCATTGGTACGATGGGATGTATTCATTTTGGAATTTATTCATGGGATTAATACCCGGTTCTATTGGTGAGACCTCAACATTGGTTTGCCTTATAGGGGCTGCTATATTAATAGGTACTGGTGTTGGGAGCTGGAAGATCATATTTAGTGTTTTTGGAGGAGCGTATTTCATGGGCTTGGTTTTTAACTTGGTCGGAGGGAACTCTTATATGGAATTACCGGCCCACTATCATTTGGTAGTAGGAGGTCTAGCTTTCGGTGCAGTATACATGGCTACAGATCCTGTATCGGCTGCTCAAACGGAAATAGGTAAATGGATTTATGGTTTTCTGATTGGGGTACTGACAGTGTTAATTAGGGTTGTAAACCCAGCCTACCCAGAGGGAATCATGTTGGCAGTTCTGTTTATGAATGTTTTTGCGCCACTTATTGATTATTACGTAGTAGATGCTAACAAAAAACGAAGATTAAAACGTGCAACGGTCTAATACTTACATCATATTATTTTCGATTGTCCTTACGGTAGTATTGGGTGGTCTTTTGTCTCTTGCCTCAGTTGGCTTAAAGCCCGCTCAAGACAAGCAAGTAGAACTCGACACTAAGAAGAAAATCTTAGGTGCGGTTATGGATATTTCTAATATTCAAGATCCGAATGAATTATTAGTGCTTTACGAAAAACGTGTTGTTTCACTTGTTGTGGATATCAGCGGTAATGAAGTGACGAAAGACAAAAAAGGAAATCCTATTTCTGCTGAAAAAGTTAACATCCAAAAGAATTATAGATTCTCGCCGGAAGAGCGCTTGTATCCAATATTTAAATTCGTGAGTGCGTCAGATCCTAATCAAGTTGAGTCATACATTTTTCCAATGTTTGGAGCAGGACTCTGGGATTGGATATCTGGTTATTTGGCTGTGGAAAGCAATCTTAACGTGATAAAAGGAATTGCCTTTGACCACAAACAGGAGACTCCTGGTCTCGGAGCAAGAATAACATCGGATGTGGTCCAAGGTAGATATGTAGGTAAAGAGCTATTTGAAGGAAGCGAATTGGTATCTGTGTCAATGCTTAAGGGAGAAGGTAACCCAGGACTTACTAACCATCAAGTGGACGGAATGTCTGGAGCTACACTCACTGGAAAGGGAGTCAACGAAATGCTGAAGCACTACATGACCTGTTACCAAGGATACATTGATAAAGTCAAATCTAACAAAGGCCTTGCGCTGAATTAAAATAAACTCAAATGAGTACTGAAGCAATAGAAGCACCAGAAGTAAAAGAAGCAAAGAAACCTGCAGAGGCATTCCTTTCGAAGAGAAGAAGAAAAATAGTTTCTGACCCTTTGAATGATGATAATCCTATTACTATTCAGGTATTAGGGATTTGTTCGGCTTTGGCAATTACGATTAAGATGGAGCCTACGTTAGTAATGTCCATTGCGGTAATTGCCGTAATTGTTTTTTCTAATTTGATTATATCATTAATGCGGGATCTAATACCGGGCAGAGTCAGGATCATCGTTCAATTGGCTATCATCGCCACCTTAGTGACCTTGGTAAGCGAAGTATTAAAGGCGTATTATTTTGACATGTACAAAGTATTGGGAGCCTTTGTTGGCTTAATCATTACCAATTGTATTGTCATGGGTCGTTTGGAAGCCTTTGCTATGGCTAATAAGCCTTATGATTCCATTTTGGATGGACTTGGTAGTGGGTTTGGGTACTCTTGGATTATTCTCGTCGTTGCTTTTTTTAGAGAACTTTTCGGTTCAGGGTCCATTTTTGACTTCAAGGTATTCGAAGCTATAGGTCTTCCAAACTTTCCAAATAATGGACTAATGGTAGATTCGATTGGGGCATTTATGGTTCTTGGTATTCTTATTTGGGTACAAAGAGCGAAAACTGGTTACGTAGAACACTAATACAAGGCATTATGGAAATTTTTAATATAGCCCTAAGGGCAACATTTATTGACAACATGGTTTTTGCCTATTTCTTAGGCATGTGTTCATTTCTCGCAGTTTCTAAAAAGGTGTCTACTGCCTTTGGACTGGGAATGGCAGTTATCTTTGTATTAACAATCACAGTTCCTGTAAACTGGTTGCTTCAGGAGTATGTCTTGAAAGAAGGAGCATTGTCATGGTTGGGCGCTGATTTTGAGGCTATAGACCTTACCTTTTTGCAGTTCATTATGTTTATCGCCGTGATTGCTTCAATGGTACAATTAGTTGAAATGATCATTGAGAAATTTTCTCCTGCACTCTATGGATCATTAGGTATTTTCTTGCCACTAATAGCCGTGAACTGTGCGATCTTGGGAGCATCACTTTTCATGGTTCAAAGAGATTATTCAATTGGTCAGGCCACAGCATATGGTTTTGGTTCAGGGTTTGGATGGTTTTTAGCAATTATTGCATTGGCAGCCATTCGCGAAAAACTAAAATACTCAAGCGTTCCCGATGGTCTTAAAGGCTTAGGGATTACCATGTTAATAACAGGGCTGATGGGTTTGGCTTTTAAATCCTTCATAGGAATTTCTATTTAGAATTAATATTTGAGCGACCAAAAATTTTATAAGCCTTGTCATAATGACAGGGCTTTTTTTGTAATTAAAACATGATTCAGAATGTATGTAAAATCATTAGTTAGATATTTTCTACGAGGACTTTTATTAGTTACTCCTGTTGGACTGACTATTTACATCATAGTAGAAATGGTGAAATGGGTTGACAGTTGGCTTCCAATACCAATTCCTGGTTTGGGAATCTTGACTGTACTTTTTACTACAGCGTTAATTGGATATTTGGCGAATACCATTTTTGCCAAGCCTTTCTTCACTTTTATTGGCAAGCTCCTTCAGAAAATTCCACTAGTAAGCTTTATTTATACGGCTATAAATGATTTGGTAACTGCATTTGCAGGAGATACGAAAAAATTTGATGCGCCGGTTCTTGTACCGTTTGATGATCGTGGAGTTTTATATAAGCCGGGTTTTATTACACAAAAGGATTTGGCTGGTATTGGTTTCCCTGGTAAAGTGGCTGTTTATCTTCCTCATTCTAATAATTTCTCCGGAAACGTATTCATTATCGAAGCGACACATCTTATAGAGCTAGACGGTAGCAATACCGAATTAATGAAGTATATCGTTTCTGGGGGTGTTTCTGGTTCCATGAGGAAAAAACAGTAAAATATTTGGTGATTAATTTGAAAATAAGTTAATAAGTCTTTGGTATTGCATAACAATAGTGAATAATTTTGATTTCTTAATTATTGAGTTTGAAAGCGAATAGCAACATATTGGATGTTAATTTTTTCAGGCAAGCGTCTCCCAGGCGTATTGCCTAGTTGTATATTTTAGGACACCTACGAAGTGACCTTTTTTCGCTCAATCTTTCTTTTTTTATTTCAAACAATCTAATGGATAAATTCATCGTGTCGGTCGCAGGGCCATCACACATTCAATTTGCGAATGAAATCTGCGAATTAATCGCTGATAGTGCAGCTAAACGGGGTACTGGTATAGCCAAACGGTCGGAAGAATATATATCTACCAAAATGACTGATGGCAAGGCAGTAATAGCTGTTACCAAATCGGGAAAACTGGCTGGGTTCTGCTATATAGAAACTTGGGGTCATGGAAAGTATGTTGCTAATTCAGGTCTCATCGTGCATCCAGACTTCAGGAAAAATGGACTTGCTCTTGCCATAAAGGCCCGGGCGTTTAAACTTTCACGTGAGAAATTTCCAGAGTCAAAATTATTTGGACTCACTACGAGTATGGCTGTCATGAAGATCAATTCGGATTTAGGTTATCGACCGGTTGTCTTCTCAGAACTTACAGATGATGAGTCCTTTTGGAAGGGATGTAGTAGCTGTGTGAACTATGAAATATTGGTGAGTAAGGAACGACAGAATTGTCTATGTACTGGAATGGTTTATGATCCTGAAGAAAAGAAAAGAAAGTGGAAACAGCGAAGTAAAATGGTGCAAGAGAAATTGATGAAGTGGAAATCCAAAGTAGAAGTGAAATGAGCGAAAATATAAAAGTAATTCTAGCCTTTAGTGGTGGTTTGGATACTACCTATTGTGCGCTATATCTCAAGGAGTTGGGATATGAAGTCCATACAGTAACTGTCAACACGGGAGGGTTTGATTCAAAGGAATTAGATTGGATGATAGCCCGATCTAAGGAATTGGGTGCAGTGAGTCATGAAAATATTGATGTAACCGAAGATTTCTATAAAAACTGCATAAGACATTTGATAGCAGGAAATGTACTGAAGAACAATACTTACCCACTATCAGTAAGTGCAGAACGATCTTTTCAGGCAACCGCCATTGCTCAATGTGCTATAAGGTTATGCGCCAAAGCCATTGCTCATGGGAGTACTGGTGCTGGAAACGACCAAGTGCGTTTTGATATGATTTTCAATATTCTTTGTCCTGAAGTTGAAATTATTACTCCTATTCGTGACAACAAACTTTCGCGTGAAGATGAAATCCAATATTTGATTAAGAACGGAGTAAATGGTAATTGGGAGAAAAGCCAGTACTCTATTAACCAAGGACTTTGGGGAACATCAGTAGGTGGGAAAGAGACATTGACTTCTGACGAGATGCTACCAGAAAGCGCCTTTCCCAGCCAATTGAAAAAGGAAGGAAACAAGCTTTTAGAAATTGGTTTTGAGAAAGGAGAGCCTACGAGTCTGAATGGAAAGACCTTGGATCCCGTTACAGTAATTAATGAAATCAATCGAATAGCGAATGATTATGCGATTGGACGTGATGTTCATGTTGGAGATACAATAATTGGTATAAAAGGACGAGTTGGTTTTGAAGCTGCTGCCCCTTTGATTCTCATCAAGGCACATCATGCTCTCGAGAAGCACACACTTACCAAGAACCAATTATTTATCAAGGATCAATTGTCATTAACCTATGGAAACTTGCTTCATGAAGGACATTACTTGGATCCTGGTTTAAGAGCCATCGAGGCATTTTTTGATACTACGCAGGAATATGTGAGCGGTGTGGTGAAAGTAAGACTGGCGCCTTATAGATTCTACGTGGAAGGTATTGTCTCAGAAAATGACCTCATGCAATCTTCTTTCGGTAAGTATGGGGAGATGAATAATTCATGGAGTGGAGATGATGTAAAAGGCTTCTCAAAAATATTTGGAAATCAGAATATGATCTATCACAAAGTCCATAAGCGTAATGACTAATGTGAGAGTAGGTATATATGGAGCTGCTGGATACACTGCCGGTGAACTGATCCGAATTTTGGTCAATCACCCCGATGTAGAAATTGCTGAAGTTCAAAGTGGGAGCCAAGCGGGAAAGGCTGTTAGTGATCTTCACAAGGATTTGATAGGAGATGTTGATTTGACCTTTGTTAAAGTTCTGGATTTGAACTCACTTGACGTTTTGTTTTTATGCAAGGGACACGGTGAATCAAGAGTTTACGTTGAGCGTATTTTGATTCCTAAAGGTCTTAGAATTATTGATCTAAGTACTGATTTCCGATTGAAGGATACGTCAGACGGTTTTGTTTATGGTCTTCCAGAAATCAATAAAGCATTAATTGAAAAGACCTCAAAGCTGGCTAATCCAGGATGCTTTGCCACTTGTATTCAGTTGGGACTTTTACCTGCGGCAGCAACAGGTCTCATAAATTCGGAAGTACACACTACAGGGATTACCGGATCCACAGGCGCTGGCCAATCACTTTCTCCTACATCCCACTTCAGTTGGAGAGAAGGGAATATGAGTGTCTACAAGGCTTTCAATCATCAGCATCTTAATGAAATTGGTGAAAGTCTCCGGCAAGTTTCTGGCGTAGAGCATAAAGTGAATTTTATCCCTTTTAGAGGAAATTTTACCAGAGGAATCATTGCGACATCATATTTTGACTGTGATGCTACTGAGGAAGAAGCTGTTCAGACTTACCGCCATTTTTACAAGGACCATCCATTTACGACAGTTGTATCAAGTAATCCTGATCTAAAAATGGTGGTGAATACCAACAAGGCTGTCGTCTATATTAGTAAACATGATAACAAATTAATGGTGGTTTCGATAATCGATAATCTACTTAAAGGAGCATCAGGTCAAGCAGTCCAAAACATGAATATAATGTTTGGACTACCCGAAAAACAAGGGCTCAACTTAAAATCAACCACTTTTTGATATGGAAATACTCGGTAAAAATATTGCAATATTAGGTGCAGGAAATTTAGGCATAGCGATTGGACAAGGAATAGTAGATGGAGAACTCAAAAAGTCAAATGAAGTAGTTCTCACGAGGCGTAACCCAGTTCACCTAAATCATTTAAAAGAATTGGGTTTCGATATTTCCAACGATAATTGCGCCGCTGTGGAAAAATCAGGGATGATATTTCTGTGTGTTCAGCCAAAGCAATTACCAGAGCTATTGAAAGAAATTGATCCAGTACTCACTGATAATCATACGCTTGTGAGTGTGATTACCGGTGTGTCTATTGAAGAGATGAGAAGCAATCTCACCAAGAAAGTTTCAATCATTCGAGCAATGCCTAATACTGCAATTGCAATTGGTGAATCAATGACTTGTGTCTGTTCTGACGGTGTATTGGAAAATATAGAAACAGTAGAGAAAGTGTTTTCGACACTCGGAAAGACCATGGTTATAGAAGAGAAAATGATGCAAGCTGCTACCGTATTAGGAGCAAGCGGAATAGCATTTTTTATGCGCTATTTACGAGCAGCGACTCAAGGAGGCGTCCAGATGGGATTTCATTCAGAAGAGGCCCAACTCATTGCAGTGCAAACTGCAAAGGGCGCAGCTTCTCTTATTTTAGAAAATGGATTGCATCCAGAAGTGGAAATTGATAAGGTAACTACCCCTCAGGGCTGCACTATTGCAGGACTAAACGAAATGGAGCATCAGGGCTTAAGTTCTGCATTGATCAAAGGATTGATGGTCTCTTACGACAAGATTAAAAGCATTAAATAGATGAGACATTTTACCAGTGCTTCCGATGTACAAGATTTAGATGCAATCATCAGTGAGGCACTCGCTTTAAAGCAGAATCCTTTCGGTGATAAGTTTATAGGTGAGAATAAAACTCTCGGTTTGCTCTTTTTCAATTCTAGTTTGAGGACTCGAATGAGTACCCAGAAGGCTGCTGCTAATTTGGGTATGAATGTCATGGTCATGAATGTGGCTCAAGATTCTTGGCAACTCGAAATGGAAGATGGAGTAATCATGCGAGGAGATAAAGCCGAACACATCCGAGAGGCTGCTGCCGTTTTGGGAACCTATTGTGATATTTTGGGTGTTAGATCCTTCCCTGGTTTGGTTGATAGAGATTTAGATTATTCAGAGAAAATTATTCAAGCATTCATCCAACATTCTGGAGTGCCTGTGGTGAGTTTAGAGTCCGCTACACTGCACCCTCTGCAGTCATTGGCAGACTTGATTACTATTCAAGAACTCAAGCAAACAGTGCAACCTAAGATTGTTCTCTCATGGGCGCCTCATATAAAACCTTTGCCTCAGGCTGTCGCTAATTCATTTGCCCAATGGGCGAATAAGGCAGTGCTAGACTTGACGATTGTTCAACCCAAAGGATTTGAGTTAAGTACTGAGTTTACAAAAGGAGCCACTATTGAGTACGATCAAGTAAAGGCATTTGAAAATGCTGATTTCATCTATGTTAAGAATTGGTCTTCTTATGCAAACTATGGTAAAGTAGGAAGCGACGACTCTTGGATAATCCATCAGGAAAAACTTCAGGTTACCAACAAAGCCAAAGTGATGCACTGCCTACCTGTACGACGAAATGTAGTAATAGCCGATGATGTTTTGGATAGCGAATCGTCCATTGTGATTCAGCAAGCAGAGAATCGTGTTTACAGTGCTCAAGCTGTGCTCAAGAATATTTTAAGAGACATATGACTCTAAAAAAATCACTCAAAGTCATCAAAGTAGGGGGTGCCGTTCTCGAAGATCCAGAAAATAGGTCAACATTCCTCAAAGCCTTTGGAGAGATAAAGGGATTTAAGATTCTTGTGCATGGAGGGGGGCGAACTGCAACGGAAATTGGCACTAAGCTAGGTATTAAACCAAATCTGGTTGAAGGTCGTCGCATTACAGATGATCAAACCATAGATGTGGTGACAATGGTCTTTGGTGGACTTGTTAACAAGCAATTGGTAGCCAGCTTACAAGCTGTTGATATTAATGCAATTGGACTTTCGGGAGTCGATGGCAATTTAATTCGATCTGTCAAAAGGCCTATTACGAATGGAATTGATTATGGCTGGGTAGGTGTTCCAAAGGATGTAAACAGTGATTTGATATCTAGTTTACTAGACTCTGTCATAGTTCCTGTAGTTGCTCCGCTGACTCATGATGGCGAAGGGCACATGCTCAATACCAACGCAGACACCATTGCTTCTGTCATGGCAGTGGCTATGTCAAAGGATTATCGAGTTGATTTGATCACGACTTTTGAACTGGAGGGTGTATTCTTGGATGTAAATGATCCGTCTAGTTTGATTTCGAATATGAATGAGTCTCAATTCATGCAATTGAAAAATGATGGAAGTATCCATAGTGGAATGATACCAAAACTTCAAAATGCCTTTAATGCATTACATGATGGCGTAAACACTGTTCGAATATGTAGATTTGATCAAATAAATTCCGGTCATGGCAGCACAATTCAGTTATAATACTGATCAACTTCATCACGAAGCAATTAAGCTACTCAAAGGGCTGATAGAGATTCCTAGTATCAGCAAAGAAGAAGATAAAACCGCTGATTTGATTCAAGCGTATTTCGAAGATCATGGTGTTTCCACTGAACGAAAAGGCAATAATATTTGGGTTAGAAACCTGCATTTTGATCCCTCCAAGGACACGATACTTCTCAACTCACATCACGACACGGTAAAACCAAATGCCAGTTATACCAATGAACCATTCTCTCCTGACGAGTTAGACGGTAAGCTTTATGGATTAGGTAGCAATGACGCAGGAGCATCCTTGGTGTCCTTGATTATGACTTTTCTGTATTTCTACACACAATCTGGCTTAAAGTATAACATTATACTGGCAGCCACAGCCGAGGAGGAAATCTCAGGCCAAGGAGGAATCAACAGTATTCTCGAGGATCTCGGAGAGATTAGTTTTGGCATTGTGGGTGAGCCTACGCTCATGGAGATGGCTGTTCATGAAAAGGGACTGATGGTTCTCGATTGCTATAACGAAGGAGAAGCGGGACACGCTGCGAGGGATGAAGGCAATAATGCCATCTACAAAGCCATGAAAGATATTGAGTGGTTCAGGACTTTTGAATTCCCTAAAGAATCAGAAACTCTTGGGCCGATCAAAATGTCCGTAACGGTAATCAACGCCGGTACCCAGCACAATGTAGTGCCGGATCAATGTCATTTTGTGGTGGATGTAAGAACTACGGATGCTTACTCAAATGAAGAGACGCTGGAATTAATTAGAAAGCATGTTGGTGCCCGAGTAGAGGAGCGCTCTACCAGATTACAACCTTCTCGAATCACAGAGGATCATGAGTTGGTAAAAGCAGCACTTGCTTTGGACACTACTTTATTTGGTTCCCCGACCATGTCAGATCAAGCATTGATGCCTTTCCCTACTGCAAAAATGGGACCTGGAGATTCTAACAGATCGCACATGGCCGATGAATATGTATTCATAGATGAGATCAGAGAGGGAGTAATGGGTTACCTGATGTTGTTAAACAAACTATTTAAATCATAAGATCAATATGAAGCTTTGGCAGAAATCGACGGACGTAAATAAGAGAATTGAGTCATTTACCATAGGCAATGATGCTGAGCTTGACTTATTACTTGCACCATATGACGTGCTTGGTTCGTTGGCGCATATCAAAATGCTTCAAACCATTGACTTACTCACGGAAGAAGAATACGAAATTCTAAGTCTAGAGCTGAAAAAGCTATATCAATTAGCGATAGCAGGAGATCTTCACATTGAAGAGGGAGTAGAGGATATTCATTCACAAGTGGAGCTGATGCTTACGCAAAGTTTGGGTGATGTGGGTAAGAAAATCCATAGCGGAAGATCGAGAAATGATCAAGTATTAGTGGATTTGAAAATGTACTTTCGAAGTGAGATAGAGGCCACTGTCGAAATGGTAAAGCAGCTGGCGGATACTTTGATAGAGCAAAGTGAGAAACATAAACATGTTTTGATTCCTGGCTATACGCACATGCAAGTAGCTATGCCTTCGTCTATTGGCCTTTGGCTAGGAGCTTATGCAGAGAGCTTATCGGATGATTTAATTGCTTTGAAAGCAGCTTACGACATTGCCAACAAGAACCCTTTGGGATCTGCTGCTGGATACGGCTCGTCATTTCCGTTGGATCGAGAATTGACTTCCGTGTTGCTTGGATTTGAAGAGCCTAACTACAATGTAGTCTATGCCCAAATGACTCGTGGTAAAACGGAGGTTGCACTAGCAAATGCTTTAGCTTCAGTTGCGTCAACTCTTGGTAAGCTATCAATGGATATTTGTCTCTATGCAGGTCAGAATTACGGATTCATTAGTTTTCCTGATGCATTGACTACTGGATCCAGCATCATGCCGCATAAGAAAAATCCCGATGTTTTCGAATTGGTCAGAGGGCGATGTAATCAGATCATGAGTTTACCCAATGAATTGAATTTGTTGCTGAGCAACTTACCAAGTGGCTATCACCGTGATTTGCAACAATTGAAGGAACATCTCTTTCCGGGGATTCAAATGATGAAACAGTGCTTAGATATTGCTTCTTTTGCTTTGGATCAAATACAAGTGACATCAGATGTGATCAATGACTCAAGATATGATTATCTGTTTACGGTAGAGCGTGTCAATGAGTTGGTGCTAAGTGGAGTAGCTTTTAGAGACGCCTATAAGATAGTGGGTGAAGAGGTGGAAAATGGCACTTACAAGCCTAACCGTAACATTAAGCATACTCACTTAGGGAGTGTAGGCAACTTGGCAAACGATCACATAGCTATCAAAATAAAAAGGGAACTTAATAAGTTCCCTTTCGATCACGTGAGTGAATGCTTTAGTTCTCTATCAACTTAGTCAACTGTCAATTTGAATTCGAATGGAATTCTTACAGCGCTAGCTACCGCTACTCCATCTGAATCTTTTGCTGGTTCGAATTTTAAGTCTATCATCGCTGACTTCACAGACTTGATCATTTGTGAACAAGGATGGGTCAAAGCAGTACTCTCAGAAATATTTCCTTCTGCATCAATTTTAACATACATGATTACCGTTCCTTCGATACCCGCTTCATTGGTCACTTTAGGATAATCAATATTGCTAACCACTTCGTCAAGGTTCAAAGCTTTCGCTTTAACGGACATGTTAGGGTTAGAAAAAGAAAAAGCAAAAGATGCGGTAAGAATTAGCGCGAGGGATAAAATTAGCTTTTTCATGATTTTGTTGTTTTGATGCGTATTACTTAATTAACAATGTAATGTTACTGAATTATTACCAAATTAACAATTCGATAACATACAATAATCTTAGAGTTAACAGAAGGTTTCTAAGTGAAAGCAATTGATTTAGATGGGTCTCCATTCGTCAATTGCTATCTTTAGCGTTCATGACAAAGCCATTTCAAATTTATCGTTCTGGTGCGGGATCTGGCAAGACATATACCCTAGCCAAATCATACCTCAAAATTGCCTTAAGTAATCCAGATGCTTTTAGACACATATTAGGTGTGACTTTTACCAATAAGGCGACCGAAGAAATGAAAGGTCGAATAGTCAATGTGCTCAAGGACTTAAAGGAAGGTAACGAGCAACCCATGGGCGTGGAGTTAGGTAAAGAGCTTAATATCAATGGGCCAGAACTCAAGAAACGCGCTTCAGATGCTCTGAGTAATATTCTCCATAATTATGGTCGATTTAGTGTAGTGACCATTGATAGTTTTTTCAATCAGGTGATCAGGGCATTCGCAAGGGAAATGGGGCTGCAAGGCACTTTTACGATTGACTTGGATCAGAAGGCAGTTTTAGAAGAGGTGGTGGATAAAATGCTTCTGGATATTGGTCTTAGCGAAAAGAAGCAATTACGCTCGTGGCTCACCAAGTTCGCGGAGCTTCGTGTGGAAGATGGAAAGTCTTGGGATTTTCGTGAAGAAGTGAGAAAGCTCTCTGGAGAAATCCTGAAAGACAGCTTCAAAGAACATAGCGAGGCGATATTGAAATTTAGCGATTCGCCTCAGCGATTTGAAGACATATACAAGGAGTTAAATGCTGTAAGGTTCGGATTTGAAAACCGAGCAAAGAAAATCTGTGAGGAGTTTTTCACTTACCTATCCAAAGAAGGAATTAGCATAGATGATTTTACGCGTAAGGCAAGTGGCCCGGCTGGTCTGTTTGTTAAGTTTTCTAAGTTAGAATTTGAAATCACAGAAGGTAGAAGAGAGGCAAACCACCAAATAGAGAAATGGCTCACTAAGGCTAGCCTAAAATCGGGTCACCTCGATCAATATTTGGAATCGTACATCCTGCCAAAGTATGCCGAATTGATCGACTTGTATGATAACAATCACACTCAGTATGTTTCTACATTAATTGTCCAGCGTTACCTTTTTACTTTCGGAATTCTAGCGCAGGTCAATCGATACATTCAGCAGTATAGAGATGAAAATGACGTGATGCTCATTGCAGATCTTCCAGACTTTTTGCATCAGATCATTCACGACAGTGACACACCTTTTATCTATGAGAAAGTGGGGTCTCAGTTTCAGCATTATCTCATAGATGAATTTCAGGATACTTCCGCTTTCCAATGGGACAACTTCATGCCTTTGGTGAAGAACGGTACCGATGAGGGGAATTTCAGTATGGTCGTTGGTGATGTGAAGCAATCCATTTATCGGTTTAGAGGCGGGGATTGGGAGCTACTTCAAAACAAGGTGAAGACTGATATCGGTGATTATCATTCTCAGCAATTTCACCTCGATACCAACTGGCGCAGCAAGCCTGAGATCGTCCATTTCAACAATGATTTCTTCGAGTCAGCTAGGAGTTTTTCTAAGGTTTATTTCAATGATTTGGTGGTGAAAGATGCTCCAGTGGCGTCTCAGAAAATAATTTCCGAAAGGATAGTGGAGGTCTTTGATACGTTTTCAGATGTAGCTCAGAAGGTATCCAAGCTAGATATTGAGTTTAAGGGTAGCGTTTCGATTGAATTTATTTCTGATGATGTTGATGAAAATTGGAAAGAAGAGGCCATCGGCCGTACGATTGAACATGTAGAAGAGCTTCAGCGAAAGGGATATGAATTACGAGATATCGCCATCCTTACGAGAAATGCAAGGGAAGGTGGGAGCATCGCGAAGGCTTTCTTGGATTATGGGAATTCGAAATCCGCAGATCCGGCCTTGAGATATGAGGTAGTGAGTAGCGAGGCTTTGTACTTGATGTCAAGCCATATTGTGCGATTTGTTATTTCGCTAATCAAGTGGCTCAATGATGAGAAGAACACGATAGTACTGACAGAGTGGTTGTGTGAGTATCAGCGATATATCCAGACTTCTGGTGAAGGAGAAAACGCTTTCGCACAATCCGTGCATTGGGAAGACCTGGTTCCAAAATCTTTTGTCGAACAAAAGAACTCATTGAAGACACTGCCGCTATATGAGTTGGTAGAGTCAATTGTTCGTGTCTTTGAACTCAACAAAATCCAACAGGAATTTACCTATCTCCAAGGATTTCAGGATGCAATTTTAGATTATGCTAAAAATGAACGTGGAGATATTCCTGCGTTTTTGACCTGGTGGGAAGAGTCTGGTAGGAAGCGCGCCATCAAAGTGTCTGATCAAAACAATGCCATCAAAGTACTCACCATGCATAAGGCCAAAGGGCTTGAATTTCCAGTTGTTATTTTACCGTTTTTGGGTTGGCCATTTGATCATTCTCCCAATAATGACAATATCCTTTGGTGTGCGAGCAAAGATAAACCTGCGCCGTTCAATAAGCTGCCGGTCATTCCCCTGAAGTATGAATCTTCTATGGCAAAGACTTATTGGGCAACCGAGTATTTCGAGGAGCGACTCAAAGCATATCTTGATAATCTTAACTTGCTTTATGTAGCATTTACACGACCCATTGATGTGTTAATTGGTTTTGGAAAATTGCCTAAGTCTAGCGCCAAGGTTAGTAGTATTTACGATTTGCTCTATCCGCTATTGAGTAGTAAAGATGGCTGGGATGAGGATCTTCAGCGATTTGCGCAAGGAGAATTGAAGCAACAGAATCCCGTGCATGGATTATCCAATGAATTTGGGTTGACCAATTATCAATCTTCTCCTTGGAGAGAGAAAGTGAGTCTGCAAATCAAAGGATCTGCTGAATTAAGCGAGGCGGTTTTTGTAGAAGCCACGCGAAAAGGAATTCGAATGCACGATCACCTGAGCCATATCCGTTATGCGAAGGACTTGGAAAGGTACTCCAATCACGAAGATTTTGAAGATCTGCGAAAAGTAGTAATGGATAATTCTGTAAAAGATTGGTTCGACCCAAAATGGAAGGTTTATACAGAGGTACCAATCCTCATTCCGGGTGGTGATTTCAAACGAGTGGATCGGATCAATAAATCTGCGACCGAGACAGTTGTGATAGATTACAAAACCGGTTCAGCAAGGGACAAAGACACATCACAAGTGAGGTCATATATGAAATTGCTAACGGAAATGGGACATCCATCAGTCAGTGGGTATTTGATTTATTTGGACGATCTAAACGTGCAGAAGGTATGAGCGGCAAGGAACACGAAATTGAAAATACCTTCATAGGTGAATTAGCTGAGCGAATTTTAAAAGATCATGAAGGCAAGCTTGATCAAGTGACAGTAATTTTCCCAAACCGTCGAGCCGGCCTGTTTTTTAGGCAATCATTAAGCGGATTGATATCCAAACCACTTTGGATGCCAGAGGTGATGAGTATGCAGGATTTTGTCAATGGGTTTTCTCCATTGCAAACCATAGAGACATTGGAGGCTATTTTCAGTTTGTATGAAGCCTATCAAACGCATCAACAAAATGATGAAACGTTCGACCAATTCTTCTTTTGGGGTGAGATGATCCTGAGAGATTTCGAAGAGATCGATCAATACTTGGTGAATCCAGAACAGCTATTCACCAGTATCAAATCTCAAAAAGAACTAGATGAAGAATTCTACTTCTTGGACGAGGAAGATAAACGAGTGATCCAGAGCTTTTGGTCTAGCTTCTTGCCGAAAACGACCAAAACCCAAGAGGCATTTCTCGAAACTTGGAAAATACTTTTACCTGTTTACACAGAATTCAAATCCTCACTCAGGAAGAAAGGCGAGGCTTATGGAGGAATGGTATATCGGGAGGTTGCTGAGACATTGACATCAATTGATG
>CAYGPP010000084.1:0-17284 GCA_964351885.1 uncultured Marinoscillum sp. | reverse complement strand
TTAGTTTCATTCCGACGTGAAAAGGAATTCATGTTATTGTGATTACGAGCAGTAAAAAGAGAATAGAGTCGGGTAATTAATCTTTTCATAACTAGGTGGTTTAAAAACCAATAAGTAATACTAATTCTTCAAATATTTCTAAACACAAAATGGCCTGCTACGCACGCCTTTGTGTTATAATCAATCTCTTAATTCCCCTTCTCGGTTTAATCGCATCAAACCAGCAAGGGTAGTTCCACTTCCAAAATCGAAGGTAGCTGCAACCAGAATATCACCATCTGGAAGTGTGATGGCAGCTACAGCTTGATCATTTCCCACATTAGTCCCGAAGGACTGATCTTCACGGCCTTCAATGTTGCCTGAAAGTGGGTTAATCTTCATTAGAATAGCTTCTTCTCCTCTGTTTTGATTATTCCCCTCGCCTACTCCCGAAAAACTTGGAATGCTTCCTACCACAATCAACCCATTATCTGTCGATTTGGTAACTCCGAAAGCTTGCCATGCGGTATTGTATGAGGTTTCTAAAATATGACTAGAACCAGAGACCAATTGACCTCCACGTGAAAATGCCATGTGAAATCCAGATAACTGACCATTAGCGTCATGTGTAGATCCTACTACCGAGTATCCTAAGGAGGTTTTAATCGCTGCGTAGGGAATGTCATCAGCTCCCGCCTGTGAACCACTCACCCCTGTACTTATTGATCCTTTATCTGCAGTACCTAATTTCGTGGTTTGAACTACATAGATATCTTTACCCTGTCCTGTAGTGCTGGCCGATCCAATGAGCACCAGACTCGAATCAGAAGCATTCTGAAAGATCGCCAGTGATTCCTCGTCATTATCGAAACCATTATTCTTTTCCCAAAAGGTCGAATCTCCATAATCTCTTTTTGAGATATAAAGCTGAAGATCTTCGGTCACAATCCCAGCATTATCCGTTGTGACTCTTAAGTAATGTCCAAATGCTACTACTTTATCCACTCCATCGCTCTCTAATGACTGAATCATATCAGTGAGAAATACTCCTTCAATTTGATTAAAGCCAACAACAACCTCTAAATTCCCATCAATTTTGGCCCACAATCCAGTAGCTTCTGTCAAGTCATCCGCAGCTTGTGCATATCCCACAATCAGAAATTGACCATTAGGCAATGGCTTAATCCGCTTTGGCACATGGATGCTAGCATCACCCATTGGATAAAATTCAGCATTGGCTATTTGATTTCCTTCATTATCGACCTTAATGAGCGAAAACCCATTATTGTAGGATGCAAGTATGATGAAGTTGTCGACGGTATCCCCTTTTAAGGAGACACTCGATGTACGAACTAAATCAATCGCTACAGTTCCCTCAGAACCATAATATTTGACGAAAACTTCAGATGGCGCAGGGCTATCTTCATCCTTCGGTGTACAAGACCAAAGACTTAATGCAGAAATTATAAATAGGATATAGTATTTCATTCAGCTGGTATCAATATTCTTTTAACTTCTTTGGGCTATATATAGAATGCGTCCACCCCAATGAAACGGACAGGAAATTCAGGGACAAGTCTGATTCAGCGAACCCCAGATCAAAAAGCCCTGTCTTGTTGGTATATCTATTCTCCCCATTGATGTAATTTCTGAGACTGTTGTCATATCGGGCTTCAAGTGTTAAAAAATGGGTTTTAACCCTAAATTTCATACCTAATCCTCCGAGTAAAGAAAAATTAACTTCATTCACTTGTTCAGATTTTAACAAATCAGCATCCGTGCTCCCTGTTTCAAGTGTATATGCTGTTCCCCCAAAACGAGATGCCTCAGAATATTCCGCTCTCATCAAATAGTCAAAAGAAACTCCTAAAAACGCATAAGGCAAAAGCTTCTGATCTCTATTCTCGTAACCATAGGTATATCTTCCAATCAAAGGAGCCCTTAGATATGTCTGTTGGTTGGTCCTTTGCGAACCTAATCCTTCAAGATTCGAATAATTATCCACGTTATAACTCGATAAACGTAGCTGAGGACCGAGTCCTAGCTCAAATCCTTTTCCAAAATACCTCTCTACCAGAAGTTCGAACGAAACACCCAATCCTAAACCACTTCTCCCAACAAAACTCTGTGAACTAGCAGAGTCTTCTCCATCAATTTTCACAACGTTAGTTACACTGTATTCAGCATCACCGTCAACCGTCTTGCCATTATAAAATGGAGGTACTGAACCTGTGTTTTGCACGCCATAATCCGTTATTACCCGAGGGTTAGAAGAATTAACCGATACGCGTGCTGCGATCCTAAAAATAGGCTTTGTCCTATATTGATTGTACAAGAAGAACAGCTCCGCTGGATCTACCTGAGGATCTAGTCTGTGCTCTGGCTCAGTCTTCAACAATTCAACCAATGCCTGTTCTGCTTTAGCTTCTTTGTCAGTGAAAATATACACCTGTGTCAATAGTTTCCGAGCACGTACTTCCTCTTCATGAGAAAAAGACTTGCTTGACAAACAAGACTGAATACTAGCAGGTATTCCTACAAGTCTTCCTGCTTCATACTCATCTTCAGCTTGATTCAACTTTTGCGTACAGTTTTGTCCGTACGCACTAATGGCTAAAACTGACAGAATCACTAATGGTAAAAGTCTTTTCATATTACTCCGTTTCTTCTGCTTTTTCTAAACCTTCGCAAGTCGCTACATAAGGTATTTCCTCAAGGTCACCGACATACTGTCTCCATTGCGTTTCCGACATGTTCACTTTTATCAAACCACAAATTTGATCAGCATAGGCATCTGGCTTGGTTTCAAATAGTCTAATGATACCATCAGCTGACCCTGTAGCGAACTTATCCCCATCAGGATGAAAATCTATCGTCCATACCCAGTCTCCATGATCATCAAATACAGTAGGTAGATCATAGATGTTATTCAAGTCCCACATTCTAGCTGTTTTGTCCCTACTTGTAGCCGCTAACAATCCATCATTAGGACTGAAGTGAACATCAGTAATAGGAGAAGTGAAACCAGTCAAGGTAGGACCCCAACGACGTTTGGTATCTAGATCCCAAATCACCAAATCACCATTATCATCACCAAATGCCAACTTGTTCCCTGCATGGTTAAAGTGAATGGCATGAACAGCTCCACCATTCTTTCTGACAATTTTCCGACTTGGATAAGTATCATCAGATAGATCGATAATCAAAACCTCCCCTGACTCAGTACCAGCGGCTAGCATATTGGCATCTGGAGAGAGTGCAAGTGTTTTAGCTCTCGCCGGAGTTTGGGCAACTTGTATGGTCTTCTTGGTACTTAGTGAATGCAATAAAATCCTACTATCTGCACCACTAGAAATGAACGTCTTATTGTCCGGCAAAAAGACTAAATCGTAGATAGTACCACCAATGTGACCATCAATCTCGATCGGCTTATTTTCCTTATTTTGAAGGTCAATTACCAAAATGTGATTATCGTCTGTACCCAATGCCAAGTAGCGCTCATTAGGGCTAAGATTAACCACTCGATTTACATGATCTTCACTGTATATTTCCTTATAACTTCTTTCTCCTCCGTCATAATCCCAAACCAACAGTCTTCCATCACTTCCAGCTGAATACATCCTTTTTCCATCTTCTGAGAATGTGACAGAACGTACCGCTACCGTTTTCTCCTTGCCAGTAAACTCATCTTTAAGAGGTAAATGTCCGTGAAACTGGTTCAGAATGGAGTCCCCATTATCTCTATACTCTGTATCCGTAGATCCATCTTCATTTTCTGTGATGGTTGCATCACTCAATACTCCGACTAAACCTGAATAGGCTCCAGCATAGATATCACCATTGTAAGGTTTGTTAGGGTCACCAAATTCTTGATAGAAGTCATAAGCTTGCTTAGCAACAACTGCTTTCAGCTGTCTTTCTGGAATTCCATTAGCCTTGATCGCCATTGATTGCGCTACAGATTGCATTCTTAGCTTACTTGCTCTATCAGCTGCTTCACGTGCTTCACCTTGAGCAATTATTGCCTCATCTGCGCTTTCCTTGGCCTTTATTGCATTTTCATTGGCTTCTTTTTGTGCTTCCTCGGCTGCCGCTTGAGCGATCTTTGCCGCTGCTGCTTGCTCTTTGGCAATCTGCGCTTGACGAGTAGCTTCCTTATTTGCTTCTTCTGCCTCAACTAACGCCTCCGTCGCCTTTCTTTCTGAAATACGTGCCTCTGCTGCAGCTTTATCAGCTAATTCTGCTTGAACTTTTGCATCATCAGCATTTTTCTGAGCTAGCTCAGATTGAACTACTGCTTCAGCTGAAGCTTTTTCTGCTTCACCTGCCTTAATGTTGGCATACACCACAAAGAATATACAAACTAAAGCCGCCGCTCCTAGAAAGATAGCGGTATATCGCATCCTTTTTACTTGTCGCTTCTGGAGGAGTTCTTTATTTCGCTGCTCTGTTAAATAAGCCTTCTCTGAGGTCTCTAAGAATACCAGTGTCCTCTCAAAAGCGGGATTGTAGCGCTGACCCCAAACAAGTGTTGGTCGGTTCTCTTCTTTCCAGTTAATGGCCAATTGCAAATCGGGCATTTTCCAAAGGGATGCTTTCCCCTCTTGGAATCGCTCTGCAGCCTCAGACAACTTGAGGTACATCTCAGCAGCCTTGGACTCCTCATCCAACCACCGCTTGAGTCGATCCCAGATTCTCATCAAACTCTCATGAGAAATATCTATCACGGTCTCAGACTCCAGTCTGACTCCATATGGAGGCATCAATAATGATCTGCCGGGTTCACGGAATTTATCTACCACTCGAGACACTTCATCTTCCGTGACACCAGCGATTGCCGCTACAGTTCCTATTTTGGAAGGACGTCTTATCCCTTGATTTTCGCTTCCACGTTCTGTGAGAGATTTAAACATCGTCTCACAAATCTCTTTTTCTCTTTTATTGAGCGAATCATACGCCTCATTAGCATGCTGAGAAAGTGCTTCACGCAGTGTCCCAATCGCATTATAGTGACGCAAATCCATCAGCTCACCTTCTTTGCGAGTATCTACCCAATTGGCCCAAGTTCTCATCAGCGCATGCTGGAGAATTGGTAACTGATCAGGGTTATCCCCTACGTCATTCAAAAGTTGCTGAGTCAAACGAGGTGAAATCTTACCTCCCCCTACGGCCACAGGCCCCTCAATTGCTACACGCTTTTGGTCACGTGTCATCTGAGGAATCAAATAATGGGAGTCATTGATCATCTGAGTCAAATCAGGAAATTTCGCACACTCCCCAATGAAGTCAGACCTCATGGTAATCGTTACATAAATAGGCTCATCGAATTGATGAACGGCTTCCAGCAATAGGTTCACGAAAGCAGAAGACTCATCCATATCGGAAGTTGCTGCTTCTAGCTTTCTAAAGCGGAATAATTCCTCGAACTGATCAATCACGATCAGCATATTCTGATCGTTATCAGTTTTGAGCTGCTTAATTACCTCGACCAAACCAAGGGAACTACTTCTCAAAACGGTACCAATAATGGTCTTTTTAATCAACTTGTCTTCGTCAGACAAATTGGAATACTCCTTATCCTTTATGAGCAAAGCTTCTGCGAGGTTGTCGATCGGCCCTCCACCAGGTCTTGCCACAACCACACGCCAATTGGAGCCAGCCTCAGTCATAAACCCTCCAACCAAACTTGGAACAAGACCACAATACATGAACGAGGACTTACCAGAGCCAGAAGCGCCGAGAATCCCTACAAACTTATTGTCGGCTAACTTGACAAGAACCTCGTCACTCTGGCCCTCGCGACCAAAAAAGAGGTGGCCTTCTTCAATTCCGAAAGGTCTGAGCCCTGGAAATGGGTTGATCAACTCAGTAATATCTACGATATCCTGAACTTGATCTTGTGCTAAATCAATGTCTTTGTTACTCATTATTTTCCTAGTTTGGTTAGAAAAGGTTTCAGATGTTCTGGCTTAAATCCACCATTCATTCCCAAAACCATGGCTTTGTTCTTTTCATAATGACCCATATCTACTTCTTTTTCACCTTCGAAGTAAACTGCTTTAGCTTGGAGAATCTTCTCTCGTCCAAAGCCTGGGGCTTTTAATAAATCTTGAAGCTTTGTCTTTATCCAAGCCTCTTTGGCATTCCCGAAATAAATAATGGAAGCGTCACATCTTCTCAAATTCTCTTGATGAACGTATCTGATATCAACCAAATCACCTTCATAAGCTGGTGAAACAACATTATATCCAGATTTTTCTAAGTATTCACGAATTGGCTTAGCGCTCTGAATATCTGATTTATCCTGAATGAGGTAGACAATTTTAGACTTATCATCCTGATTGTCTAATCCTACAATTTTCCGTTGCTTATTATTAAATCTACCTCCAGTCACCAACTCTTCCCGAATGATTGCTTTGAGTTCTTGAAGTGTGATCTGAAGTACTTCCGCTTCTTCCAAAGAGGCCGCATCACTTTTCAAATCTTCAATGAATATTTTTTGACGCTCCGTTACATTTTTCAAATCTGGAGATACCCAAATGAGACGGCTAAATGGATTAGGAGTCTTTGCCTTTTTATTAAATTCGGTAATTTCGTATGTATGGTTGGAGGCTATTCTATTTTGAATATCAACCACAGAAATATCTGAACCCTTTGGTTTGTAACCATAATCTTCTCCTACGAGATGAATGGATAGACAACACTTATGGAGATCCTCTTTCACCATAGCCTCTAATTGTCCTATCTCCTTTGATAGTGTATGCTGAGGAAGCACACGATAACCATGTCTGATCAGTTCTCGCTTTATAATATCTCTTTGAATGACCATATCAACACCAGTACTGGCTAGATAAACAGTCTTCTCTCTAGGTATATCATCAGCGACTTTGTTCTCCTTACCGGATACATTAGAATTGAGCAGACTATTCACATCATAAGCGATATCCACTAATTTCATCCAATACGAGCGTTCTGCATCGCTACCAAAAAAGCGTTTGAACTCTTGAGCTTCACCAGAGAGCGGATCTACCATGAAAAAATCAAATGAGATCAGGTCAGAAAAACTTGGGAGGAATTGATCTTCATTGAAAGGGGATTTGTGAACCTTGAAAAACCTAGGAACCCCGTCTACAATCAATAAACTCTTCTTTTTCAATTCAGCTCCCTGTCGCTCCAATGAGCTAACGAAGCTGCTATTCTTCATCAATGCCGGAGTACTTATCAGTATCACGATAAGAGATTCATCCAGCTTGACACCATCCAAATCACTTCCACTTACCAATTTAATCTCAGGCGCATCTCTCAGAATTTGAGAAATAAGCGTAGAAAGAAATTTATGAAAATTGGAAACCCAGCCCTTTAACCCACCTTCTATCGGTTGGTTATCTTCCTCGGAGAAGCAAAGCAGTATTTCTTTATTAAAACTCATTTCAATTAAGTTAAGCTAGTTTGGTCTTATATATTCAAGAGAATATCAGCAATCTCAAATTCCTCTTCTTTATTCTCTGTTCTGTTAAGAATTTTAAAGTATGCTTCTACAATTTCTAAGTGTTTAGACATTAAGTCTTGTAATTCTTCTTTCCTCAAAACAAGCAATGTGCACTTATTTCGAACGATCGCTCTATAATCGAATTGGTTAGATTCCAGAATATACTCCTGACCAATCAACCCATTTCTCATGCGCTCTCCTACCTTTTCATCATTCTGATAAATATCTACTACACCATCCACAATGATATAGAGTGGTGCGTTTCCGGTATCCCCTTGATCAATAATAGTTGTTCCTTCTGATAACTGAACTTCATCCAATTCCTCAGCGATGTAAGTGATTAACTGACCCTCCACACTGCTGAGCTCCTCAACTTCTTTCAGCAATAAAACGCGTTCTATTAAAAGCAATTTTTGATGATAATCTTCATCATCATTTTTGAATACTGGCGGTACAATTGCTTTATCCAATTCCTTTTTAATCCCCGGCCTTAACCTTTTAGTATGTCTATGATAAGCTTCCTTATCCAGCTTATAAATTGTATATGCAGCTGTCTCCAACAATAAATGATCTGGGTTAAACAAATTAGCAATAAGATCAGGCGTTACTTCGACTTCCTCGATCGTACTGATTCTGAAGATTGCCAGTGCTTTTGTATATCTGTTTACTCTATTGTAGTCCCTATTAATAATCTGAAGAAGCAAATCATAGTAAGATTCAAAATCTTCAGGTGGGAAATAGTTTTCTAGTTGACTCAATCTGTCCTCAACTTTCAGTTCATCCATAACCGGAAGCAACTTTGGTTTAAGCTCTTCTTCAACGAATATGTCCATCATCTCCACAGCGAAAGTGATTCCATTTTCAGAGCCATCTTGAATATTGTCCCTAACCAATTTGACATTTTGAGGATCATAAATCATCCCTAAAAGCATGAAAATATTCTCATAATTCACAATATCCTCTTCTTGGAAAGCTTCACGGATCATAAGATCAATATTCTCCTCTTTGGGGATATCTAAAAGTGCTTTGATATTCCATCCAATATCTGAAATCGATGATTCAATGGCTATTTTTATTCTTGCAGCTTGAAAATCTCTTGCTTTGAAGCCAATGTAACTCAAGGCTAATAAAAGTTCAGAAACCACCTTTTTGTCTGGAAAATCAATCTTTTTCCATAGTAAATCAATGGCTGACTGTCCGCCAATTCTTCCGAGCAGTTGAACCACTCGAATCATAGTGGCTTTGTATTGGCCAGTTTTATAAAATGCTGAATCAATAACATGAAAAGCCGCTTCACCAGCATGAGTAAGAGCAGACATTGCAGGATTGCCGTATGTTGACAAGTGAAGGTTTTCGACTAAAGCAGGCCATATTTCTGGTCTTTTTAGCTTACCTGCAGTAATCATTGCCGCAACTCGGACTTTTGGATTGATGTCTCGAAGGAGCTCATTCACATAAGGTAAAAATTTGTCTTCCGTTGATTTCACCAACAGTCGAGCTCCCTTTATACGATCTATGGATTCTGTAGATCGTATCAAAGTTCTTATGCTGATCTCATTTAACTCAAAAGTAGCTGCCTCTTCTAATGCCTTAATACAAGATTCTCCAGCTTTCAAAACTTCCTCATCACCTTCTGTCTTGAAATCCTTTCTGACAATATCTAAGGCTTCAAAAACCAAGTACTCTTCCAGTTTTTGATAACCGTACTTTCTTAGAGAAGCAAATCTTGAATTGAGCAGGTCCAATAAAGCAAATTCAAATTGAATTGGCTCAAGGCGCTCCATAAGTCTTAACCCGCTGAGTGCCCTATCAACATCTTTAGAGCCAATTTCTTTCTTGATAACATTGATCGTGCTGTCTTCATTACGTGTTCCTTCACCTTCAAGAGCCATTTTTTGATCATTCAAGGTCTTCTTTAGCGTAATCTTATATTGTTCGAACAGCTTGCCTGACAAGTAAACAACGACAACCGCCAAAACCACAATGAAGTAGGAGAAGTGGATGAGCTTAAACCAAAGGAGTAATCCTAGACCTATCTGAGCAGCACCAGCAATTAAAGTTGCTGACTCATTCACCACACCTTCAATTCTTGTCTGAATATCAAAGCGAATTTTAATATCAATTGGTAAAAAGAAGAGCTTGAAAGCAGGACTTTCGAGTGCATCCTTCAAGGCCGCCGTAAAGGCTTTACCACAGGCAATAAACATGAAGAAGAGAATGAATTCTTCGTTTTTGACTTCAAAACCAAAAATATGACCTGATACAATGCCACCGATAGTGAATAATATTAGGATCAAAGGCATGGTCATCAAAGCCACCTTTATTCCAAACTTTCCAATAATTATATCATTGACGAAACTCTGGATTAAGAAACTCATAATCATCACCGTACCACTAAAGAAGGATAAGAAGTTGGTCAGTTCCTGCTCATCAGGGTACATGATCTCGGTAGCAGAATAAAAGGTATAATCCACAAAAACACTCGCTCCCATAGAGAAAATGAGGAATAACGAAAGCAATCTCAAATACGGATCTTTGAGAAGGTCGAAGAAATTCACTTCTTTAGGCTTTTCTGCTCCATGCTCCACCTTAGTAGCTTTGTTCACGTTGAAATCCCTTACAATCCAAATGGTGAAAAAGAAGACTCCAAAAGAGGCAATAGCGGATACGAATAGAAGATCGTACGTAGAATCTATAAACGGAAGTCTAGTGATAAATGGGATAGAGAAAAAAGCAATAATTGTTGCTGTAAGTGCCCCTGTATCTATTCCTCCAATAATTCTCTTTGAAGCTCTCAGATCGAATATCCTTCCAAATATCCCCCAAAAACCTAACAAGGTGATTGCCGTTATCGGCCCAATCATCACAAAAAGAATAAATGGCAGAACGTGGAATCCTTCGGCAGTCTGATCATAATTAGTAATCTCAAATGCCCACCGCATCACGGCCATGAAAATAAAAATAAAGAAGAGGTTCGCAATGATTAACGAAGAATATCTCACCCGTTTCTGGAGATACACGAATAGGATGGTAGAGACGATTCCAGCAAACCCTGCACAGAAAAACGCATAATCTAAATATGGCTCACCAAGAACATCCAAAAAAAGAGTTTCCGATCCAATCTGGTACGTCGCAAGGAATATTCCCATGAAAAAGCCCATGCCGAGTAAAAGCAACATTGGTTTTTCTTCGCCTGGTTCACCCCCAAGAAATACTAAAAAGGACTTAATCACTATGGCTGGATTTTAAGGATAATTCGTTAAAAATAACGATAATATAGTTCGAGGCAATCCATATTGAGACTTTTTTTCTATTGGACAGAATAATCACAAAGGAACTAACTGCTAATAATGGACTCATTCAACATCAAAATCCACTTTTTTAATGACAAAAAAGTGCGATTCATAGAAATTACGTAACAATAAAACAAGCCACTCCCCAATACGAATAATTGTACTTTTCAAAGAAATTCATGAAAGGGAAGTACCAATTCGACAGAAAAAAGGAAGCGCACCTTACTTAGATTTTTTGCTCAATTTATTGGTGCTTGAACCCTTCCTTTGTAGGGCTACATTATACTCAAAAAGATATGCGAGCGAAATCGAAAGGGAATAATTTCTAAATTCAAAATTCTCCTCATAGGTCTCGAATGTGAAATCCGAATTATCATTAAACCCCATATTCGAATGTCCAAATGAGTATCGCAAATCCACCAACAGCCTACCGCCAGTGACTATATCAAAATACACCCCTGTACTAACTTGAAGGCCATATTGCAACCTATTTGCCTCTACAATTGAACGTTTATCACTATCGCCTCCCTTACTTTGTCTAAAATGTAAACTGTAAGGAATTGGTGCATCTACTGTTCTCGCCTCATTGAACTCATCAAGTAGAATTTCTCCTGAACCGCCTAACCAATAGCTAAGTTTGGGTCCACCTGCCACATAGAAGTGCACGGGTTCCCTTCCGAAATTCCATCTCAAAGAAAATGGAATCGTGAGGTAATGAAATCTTGTTTTACTAAAAATTGGAATTTCGTCTTCGTCTTTGTTGGTAACCTGCTTATTAAGTCGCTCGTAATTCAATTCTGCATGAACAGCATATTTTTCCGAGGCTTGATATATTAAAACCAAACCAAATTGACCACTATAATCAGAACTTACTTCAAACGAATCTGACTTGTATTTGGAGTCCTGATAAATAAAATCTGTGCGTTGAATCCCCCCTTTGGGGCCAAACCAATATTGGCCATGAGCAACAGTGCAGAAGCAGACTAGTGAAAGAAATAAAAAATGCTTATTCATATCGATTACCTTGAAAGACGATGTAAGTATAATAAACAAGGAGGACGAATGACGAAAAAACTAACTCTTAAGCATTAGTAGTTTTCAAAAAAGCATAGGTGTAAAAAGTCAAAAATGATACATTTACAGTCATTATCGCACTTAGCAATAATTAATTTGATATTTTAGCTCACAGAATCATTTAGATTTTTAAAATGGGTTTTCCCAAGAAACAGGTGTATCGATTTAATGGGTTTATGAAAAAAATTCTTTGGTTAAGTTTATGCTGTTTAGCACAGCTAACAACTTTTTCGCAAACACTTCCGAAAGTCTACAATCAATTCTTCATGAATCCATATGTCTACAACCCGGCTTATGCTGGTGTTGAGGGGCATACGGTGGCCTTTTTCATGTTTAAAGACCAATGGGCTGGAATCGATGGGGCGCCGACTCTATCTCATGTCAACTTTCATGTTCCTTTAAAAGGTGGTCTGGCATTTGGTGCGTTGGTATTCAATGAGACTGCTGGTTTGTACAACCAAAGCGGCGGTAAAGTTTCTGTAGGATATTTGGTGAGTTTGGATCGAACTCATTTCTTGAGGTTCGGGATGTCTTTGGGAGCGGGTAATAACACTTTGAATTTTGGTGAGTTTGATTCTCCATCCGACCCGGCATTTCAAAACCTACTTGCAAACGAGACTTTTATGATAGGTGACTTTGGTATTGCCTACCACTTTGGCCATTTCAATTTTGGGCTTTCACTTCCTTCCTTATTCGGTTATGATTTATTTACAAAAGAATCCACACCAATTCGAGTAAGCCCTCAAGACAATATGTTGCTCAAGATGAACTACCGTGGGCATCTGAGTGATGGAATTGCTATCGAACCACACTTACTATATCGTTATAATAAATTTCTACCTGATCAGGTCGAAGCAACTGTAATAGTCCATCTTTTGCACATTGTGTGGGTAGGTGCGACATACAGACAAGATGCTGGACTTGTTGGTCTAATTGGTGCAAAGTTTTGGGAGCGAATGGGTGTAGGCTATTCCTTTGAATATGGGAATCCTAGTAATGCCTCACTAGTTGGCCCTTCACATGAAGTACACATCGGATATCATATTGGAACTAAAAAAGAGCACGCAGAACACGTTAGTTCATTTATTAAAAGTCATAGAACTTCTGCCGAAGAACGTGCAAAACAAGCTGAACTAGAACGTCAAAAGAAACTGCAAGCCTTGCAGCAAAGTCGGCAGACTGTGTCTAAAGCTAATGAGGATGACTTAGGACTTTTATCAGGGGCGAAAACTGAGCCAAAGGAAGAAAAGAAAGCTTCCAACTGGAATTACGAACAAGAAAATATCCCCGTAGAACGGATAAACAAATACGGAGAAAAGGAACGTGGTATCAAGTTCGATCGTGTCAATGAAAAGGGTGAAAAAGAAGTTGTGTTCAGTTGGTTACCTCCTCCACCTCCCGGTGCAAAAGAAGAAACCTATGAAATAGCAGATCCTGATTCTGATCCTCTGATAAGAACAAGACCTGATGGAACCAAAGAAGCCGGAATTAAATGGACAAGAACAATTGATGGCACTAAAAAAGAAACATTGGTCATTTGGGACCCAATACTGTCAGAAGAAGATGCCGGGGAGATTGATCACAACCCAGCCGTAGCAATGTCTATGAAAAATGCTAAAATTTCTATTAAAGCGGAAGAACCGGAAGAAGAAATAGTAGAAGAACCAATTCCTGTAGTAGAAGAACCAGTTGTAGAAATCTCTAAACCCGAGCCTGTAGTAGAAGAAGTGCGAGATGTGGTGGACGAAACGACCGATGTAGAAATACAAGAAGAAATGGCCAAAGGAGACCCTACGCTTACAGACGACTTCAGGCCTCATGAAGATTATGCCAAAGACGATGAGGTACAAATGGTCAAGCGAGGCGAACACAGACTAGAACTAGCTAGTGGAAACTATGTGGTAGCTGGAGTATTCAAAAGCTTTCAAAACGCAGAAGATTTAAGTGATAGATTGTTCCAAAGAGGCTTTCATGATACTAAAGTAGGTTACTTATCCGCGAGAGGTTATTATTATGTAGTGATCTATGAAGGTCAAGATATCAAACGTGTGAGCAATCAGAAAAACAAGATTCAAGGCATACAAGGACTGTCTAAGGCGTGGGTATTAACTGTGAATGAATAATGAGATATATATTAGTCGTTTTCTTAACCATTTGCATTTCTGAATTAGTCAGTGCACAACAGCGACCTTTCGTCAATGGCATTGATAAAACGTCAGCTACCGTAGGAGAAACCATCGCTATATCCGGCTCAGGATTTTCCCCTGGCAATATGCTTGTGAAAATTGGCGAGGGTGAAGCAACCATCACTAATAGCACTTCCAGTCTTCTGGAAGTTACAGTTCCTTCCACGGCTACCTATGGACCAATCACGGTTCTAAACACTTCCACAAAGCTCTCAGGAGTCTCTAGTACCTATTTCACTCCATCTTTTTCCGGAGGAACGTTTGATGCCAGTGCAGTGGGTTCAGCTGAATCAATTCCTACCAACCAACAGTACACTTATGATCTTTGTGCGTGTGATTTTGATGGCGATGGTGTGATTGATGTAGCTACTGCCAACAATAATTCTCTTTTTATCTCTGTCCTGAGAAACACATCAAGTGTTAGTACCTCCTCATTCGCAAAAACAGACATTAACAATGGAGCAAAAACAATCGCCACAGATTGTGGAGATTTGAATGGAGATGGTTTGGCAGATTTAGTTTTTACTACAGAAGATGGTTTAGCGGAATTCAACGTCCACGTTTACCAGAACACAAGCACTTCTGGAAGCATCTCCTTCACCAAAAGTTCGTTTCAATTACCCAATCAAACCTCAGGAGATAAAAGAAACGCACGAAAGTTTAAAATTGGAGATTTGGATGGTGATGGTAAAAATGATCTAATCGTCGGTAGCCAAAATGATAATTCAATATTCATTTACAAGAATTCAAGTACGGGAGCTGCGATAACCTTCGATAACCCAATAGCACTTGTTTCAACTGGTGGAATTAATGCAGGAGTATTAGATATCGCAGACCTTAATGGCAATGGCCAACTTGATATTATCTCTTTTTCTTATTCTCAAGCCGACGTACTTCATTTGTTTAAAAATGAAAGTAGTCAAGGAACACTCAAATTCACTGCCTCTCAAGCAATAGGTAACAACGCTATTCGGTTAAACCTAGATATTGCCGATATAGATCTTGATGGTAAAAATGACGTGATCACGACTAGCTCCGTTTCTGATGAAGTGGATGTTTTTAAGAATACTTCTAATAGCAATGTCATTAGTTTTGACAGTGCCCCAACGACTATTCCTAACATCAATAATGGGTGGGGCGTTGAGGTATCAGACGTTAATGGAGATGGAAAACCTGATGTAAATATCGCTTCAACTCAAGATGGTATCATTGTTTTAGAAAATACCTCATCTGGATCCGATATTAGTTTCAATACCAAAAAAATCACTACCACTGGAAACAGAAACATTACCATGGCTGATCTAAATGGTGATAGTAAAGTTGATTTTGCTATGGTGAATAACAGCAGCGAAACAGCCTTCGGAAACTTACTTGTTGTTACTAATAGGAATTGTATCGTACCTGAAATCGGCCCAACTGACCTCACCTTTTGCTTAGGGAATGCGTTTACGCTTAGTGCTACCAAATCAACACAGACTACCTATAATTGGTCTGTAGCTGCTGGAAGTGCAACTATCAATACGAATGGAGCTTCCGATGCTAGCATTACTGTAAATAGTGGAACAAGCGCCAACATAAGAGTAACTATAACCTCTAATGACGGACTTTGTACAAGTCAATCGACTGAAACCTTCACGCTGACTGGAGGTTCTCCACCCTCAGCTCCTTCTATGATAGTTAGCAATGTGGGTACAATTTGTGCTGGAGAATCCTTTACTATTACGGGTACGACTGGTAGAGATTCCTATATCTGGACTTTGCCAAATGGTGAAGAAATAACCCAAGCTAGTAATGTTCTCAATATAGATGCTTCCTCTAGTGAGGATGCTGGGATTTATAGGCTTAGGGTTTTGCAGTCCGGAAGTTGTGTTAGCAACGAAGCTACACTGAGTGTTTCAGTTGATGAGCCCCCCTTAGTAAGTATTTTCAACAATGGAGCAGATGATTTCTGTGCCAATTCATCAGTCATTTTAGAAGTCCCTGATTACACCGGATTCACTTATCGGTGGAAGAATGGAACCACTGTACTAGCAGGCCAGATCAGTAATACATATACTGCCAACACTTCAGGAGACTATACAGTAGATGTTGTGTCTTCTACAAGCGGCTGTAGCAATACTAGCCCAGTCTATTCCCTAAATGCAGTGTCTTTACCAGGGAGCAGCTTTGATGCCGTTGATGAGATCTGCGAGAATGTAGAGACAAGCTTTACGGCTACAAGTACAGGAGCCAGTGGGTTTACGCTAAAATACGATTGGGATTTTAAGGATGGAAACACTGCTGTAGGTATGGATACATTTAACACCTTCTCCTCTGCAAACACTTATTCGGTATCTCTTCTGACCAGTTATGTAGACATTGAAGCGTGCTCTACGACAGTATCAAACGATATTTTGGTTTCCGCTCCTCCTTCAATTGATATATCCACACCAGAAGGAATTGAAAAGTGTCCTGCGGATAGTCTTCTACTCGAATTACCAGAAAATTTCCAAAGTTATGTGTGGCGATTAGAAAACAACACTGACACGCTGAGCACGACAAGGATTGCTTATGCCAAGACCAGTGAAAATGAAGAAAATGTGACCCTAGAAGCAGACATGGTAACTGATATTGGGTGTGAGGTTTCCTCTTCAATTAATGTCGGGAATTATATGAACTCTCGGCTTACAATTTCTTCACCTGAAGCTACAATTACTGAAGATACCATCATGCTCGAAAATGGTGTATCCACCGTGATTCTTAATGCTGACAATGGTGTCAGTTACGAATGGAGTCCATTGGCCGTCCTTAAGATAATCAGTGAATCCAGTGTTGAAGCTTTTCCTAAAGATGAATTCACGAATGTGAGTGTGACAGGTCCAGACTTAACCAACGAGTGCATCACCACTGCATCAGTTGTCATTCAAACACCGGGAGTGATTCCGAGAAAGTCTTTTTCTCCTAATGCCGATGGATTAGGCTTTGATTGTTGGGAAGTTTTAAACACAGATCAGTTAGACGGTTGTACCGTATTTATTTTTGATCAGCGAGGTGGCTCAGTCTTCAAGGGTGACTCTCCATTTACTGACAATTGTGTGTGGAACGGCAATATTGACAATGGATCTACTCAAGCGCCGGAAGGAATTTATTATTTTGTCATGAAATGTGACAACTCTCGCTTCGAAAAATCAGGTACTATCCTCCTCGCCCGATAATCATTAAATATTACAATTTTTATGAATAATTTGATTTAATCAAGATTAAATTCTTAGAATACTTCAATT
>CAYGPP010000083.1:0-17314 GCA_964351885.1 uncultured Marinoscillum sp. | reverse complement strand
CGATTTAAATTGTAAACTGCTGATTATGAGTTATTATAATGACTTATGAACTAAGCTAGTGCGTAAAACACATTACCTTGTTGATTGATGTTCGCAGGTTTTATTATTGTTACTTATAAACTTCAATTATTTCTTACAATGAGACTTAAGCTGAGGGCTTTTCAGAATCGTCTTCTGTGTCCGCTGCTTCAATTTCAAAATCAACCTTTTTGATATAAACGAGCTGCTCGGACTTTGATTGGTTGGGAGTAAAACCAGTAGTTATCTGAAAATCTTCGCCTTCATTTTTGAAAAACATCGGTACAATTTTTTTACCGTATTTCGTCATGAAATCATCGAAATGTGCTTGATTTACAAAAGTCTGCTCTGAGTAAATGTCGGAACCTCGAAGCAGCTGAACCATAGTTACAAAATCCACTCTCGAATTGAAAAGAACATTTTTTGGTAGTGGCAGATTTGTATTGTCAGACTCCTCTTTACTTGCCAATCGGTAAACATTATTTTCACCAAGTTCTTTCTCAAACCATTTACAGGCTAGATCATTTAAGCCAGAATTGGAAGTAGTGGCAATTAACTTTCCGACCTTGGAAAGATCAATTTCATCAAAAATGGTATCGGATAGAATATTTGCCTGAAGTGTCTTTAGTTTGAGTTTTTTGGCTTCAGCGATGCTCGGCGCAGAGGTATCTACTAAAAGTACATAGATCCCGAAATCCTTCATTTTTAGGGCTATTCTACGTGCTAGTTCATTAGCTCCTACTATTAAAACACCTTTAGGCTCAGCACGCTTTACGCCAAGCATAGATGCGACAAATTTTGCGGATGAACCTTGTATTACAACAGTACCTACGATAATCATAAAAACCAAAGGAAGTAAAAGCTCAGCTTCTCTAGGATCAACTGGTGTGTCAGGTTTGATTAATTCCAAGGAGAAAAGGGAAGCTACCGCTGCTGCAACTATTCCTTTAGGGCCGATCCATGAGATAAAAGCCTTTTCTCTCCAGTTCAAGTTAGATTTAATGGTGCTGAGAATAACCCCCACAGGCCTTACCACCAATATGATAACGAAGAAAAGTAAACCGCTGATCCAACCTAATTTTTCGATCTGAACAAGATCAATCCGAGAGGAGAGGAGGATGAAGAGAACCGAAATGAGTATGACACTGACATCTTCTTTGAAAGAAAGAATTTTTTTCAATTCTTCCAATTTGACATTAGCGAGTATAATACCCATCACTGTAGCAGCCATTAACCCAGCTTCGGCATGAATTAACTCAGCAAAGGCAAAAGTGAAAATCACCAGAGCTAAGGTGAAGACATTCTGTAAATAACCGGGCAGGGCATTTCTTTTGATCAATGAATAAAGGAAAAAGGCTCCTAATGCCCCGGTTACAACTCCAGCAGAAATGGTGATGAAGAATTCTTGCATGACTTCCATTGGATAGTCTGTACCGTGCTTTGACGACATGATGAACTCATACATCAATACGGCCACTAGCGCACCCAGCGGATCAATGAGTATTCCTTCCCATTTCAAAACAGTATTCACCTTCGAGTTTGGGCGGACATTTCTGAGAATAGGAACTACCACCGTAGGACCAGATACAATGATTAATCCGCCAAATAGAAAGGACATTGGCCAGCTCATATCCATTAGGTAATGGGCAGAAACCCCACCGCCAATAAAAGTCACTAAAGAGCCGATCAACAATAGATTTCTGACAGTACCAGCCAGATTTCTGATTTCTTTGAAATTAAGTGTTAGACCCCCTTCGAATAGAATAACGCCTACAGAGATCGAAACAAATGAGAAAAGTAAGTCGCCAGTGAAAATAGCATCACCATCAATCAATTTGGAGCCTTCCGATGTGAAAAACGTGGACACAGGACCAATTGCCAGACCAATGAGAATTAAAGGCAAAATTGCAGGTTGCTTTATCTTCCAAGCAAGCCATTGGGCAAATATTCCAAGTACAAAAATGCTTGCTAGTTCTAGCATAGAGGTCGTTTAAGTAATTGCTATTCTAATTTAGTACGATCTTTAGTAAGCCAAAGGCTATCGTGGAATTACTTAATTACATTAAACAATCTACTCCAACGGATTTTGTTCAAGAAAGACCCTTTTTCGTCCATAGACATCCATATGAATGAAGCTTCGCCAACGATATTATCTTCCGGAACAAAGCCCCAATAACGCGAATCTTCAGAGTTATGACGATTATCACCCATCATGAAGTAGTAATCTTTGGTGAAGGTGTATTCAGTAACAGCAACTCCGTCAATAATCAATTGGTCTTCATTGATCAGCACATCTTTTAGATTTTCATAATCTAAAATCGTCGAAGAATATTTGGCAAGGTTTTCTTCGGTAAGTGAAATGGTAACGCCTCTTCCCGGAATCATTAATGGACCGAAATTATCCGCATTCCATGGGAAGTATTCGTAGTTAGGGAAGATTCTAGGCTCGGATCGTTCTTCATTCATAAAAACCGGTTCTGCCGAACTTACAAAGTCTAACTGGGCAATTCGTTTGGCATCATCTGCTGTAGTCAAGGCGATATAACCCTTTTTTCCATCTGGAGTTGTGGCCGGTCCGTATTCCCAAATATTGTAATTAGTAAATACACGATCACGAATTACCTGATCTGTCTCGATGAAATACTTGTGCTGCATCATCTCTGGATCAGTTCCAGACTCTCCATTAATATAAACTTTTCCTTTACGTACTTCAATAATATCTTCAGGAACGGCAACACAACGTTTGATGTAATGAGTTTTGAGATCTAAAGGAAAATATCCACCATCCGATCGACGATTGTACATATCATTTACCGGATAATTGAATACCACTACGTCATTCCGTTCGACTCTTCCTAAAGAAGGCAACCTCAATTGTGGCAACTCAAAGGCCTCAATGTATGATGGGATTTCTGTTCCCCAGATTTTAGCGTGAGTTAACGGGATTTGGAGGGGTGTTTTAGGAGTGCGAGGGCCATAATTAATCTTGCTCACAAATAGAAAATCCCCAACCAAAAGTGAACGCTCCATTGAAGGAGTAGGAATTACGTAAGCTTCCATGAAAATCCAACGAATAAAAGTTGCCGCAAAAACTGCGAATACGATGGCCTCAAACCATTCTTGACTAAATGTTCTTTCTCGCTTAGGGATCTCAGTAGCTTTTCCAACATATGAGGCATCACTAAATGCAATATAAGTCATATAAAATGGCGCTAGTATGACTCCTAACGATTGATCCACATAACTGAACCTTCCAAAACTTTTCAGTAGGTCTAGATGAATGGTGAGCGCCACAAAAAAGTTCACTACTGGCACGAATAGAAGAAATATCCACCAATTAGGGCGACCAACTATTTGCAAATGAACGAAGTAATTATAAAAAGGAACAAAGCCAATCCATCCAGGTTTATCAGCTTTTTGGAAGAATTTGAAGTAGGAAATAGACTGAAGTAAATACCAACCTATGACTAGAATAAGAGTGAAACCGAGACTGAAATCGTTGAGATACATGAATTAACTATTTATAAAATCTTTGATACTTAAAACACCTGACTGGTGTGTCGCCCATTCGGCCACAATTATTACACCTTCAGCAAAAACTTTTCTGTCGTGTGCGGTATGCTTTATTTCAATACTCTCTAGTGGAGAACTATATTCTACAATATGAGTCCCAGGAAAATCACCTTCTCTTGTAGAAATGATAGGAAGCTCATTTGATGCTTTACTTGGTTTATTGACCCAACTGGTAATGTCTCTGAAGCTGTCTTGTATACCTTCTGCAAGGGTAATTGCGGTACCGCTCGGTGCATCGAGTTTTTGGGTGTGATGGATCTCTTCCATACTTGGTCTGAATTGATTGAGCTTTTTCATTTTTTCAGCTAACCATTCATTCAATTCAAAGAATAGATTCACACCAATACTATAATTTGAGGCGTAAAGAAAAGTTCCTTTATGACGTACGCATAAAGCAACTACTTCATCATAATGATCTAACCAACCCGTAGTTCCCACAAGAATCTTCACCTCATTAGCGAGCAATGTTTTGATATTAGTTAGCGCAGAGCTTGGCTGAGAAAACTCAATAGCAATATCAGTATTATCAGAATCTATCTTGTAGATATCCTGAACGTTAGCCTGATCTATTATAAAACTAATTTGGTGACCTCTTGACTTGGCCAAAGACTCAATGGTTTTACCCATTTTCCCATATCCAACGAGCGCAATTCTCATCTTATCTAAATCTAAGTGAAAGTGAAAGACCCACGCTTCGTGAAGCGATAGGTGTTGTGAGAATAGCAGGAGAGACCTTCATGGTCAGATTGTCGTTCACCTCAAATTCGTGAAGGTGAGCAGATACATGCGCATCTACTATATTCAATAAGTAAAACGCCCCTGCAACGAGCATAAGCAAATCCCTGTTTCGCCTAAAGTAATCTCTGTTTCTTGTCAGCGCCGTTTCGCTAAACTGACTATATGGGTTTATCGTCAGCGCATCTCCATCTACTTCAGCTATGAGCGCATTGCGCATTTCGTTATAGATTTTGTTGTTGTAGTTGATATAGTGCCCAATAATTATTCCTCCTCCGTAAATGAGAGGTACTTTCCAATGCTGGTTATTATAGATTTGTCCAAGCCCGGGGAGTACTGCGGAAAGCATAGCAGATTTATTGGGATCTAGCTCAGAAACGCTACTGATCGTTTCTATATTATCAAAATCCGCATTGAGGAATAATGAGTCCTCTCTCGTTCTTTGGGCGTACGAATAGGATAGATTAATTATAATAAGGAATCCAAATAAGCAATATTTCAATGCTTGACTAGATATCAAGAAGTTCAAGAATTCTCTCGAGTTCTTCTGCTGATACGAATGGGATTTTAATTTCTCCTTTATTGTTATCATCCGCCTTGACTTGAATCTTGGTTCCAAAGTGGGAAGTTAGTTTGCGCTGCAAATTAACGATTTCGGGATTGATTTCTTTCTTAACAGTGGGGCTTTCTTTAGCGCTATGTGCTAATTCTCTCACAAGCATTTCTACCTTTCGAACAGATAAACCTTCATTGATGGTTTTCTTGAAAATACTTAGCTGTTGGTCAATATTTTCAATACTAATAATTGCTCTAGCATGCCCCATAGAGAGTTTACCATCGCGAAGCGCAATTTGAATGTCAGGTGGTAGTTTTAACAGTCTAAGATAATTGGTTATTGTAGACCGATTCTTCCCGACACGACCTCCAAGTTCTTCTTGTTTTAGATTGCATTCCGAAAGTAGCCGCTGGTAACTCAATGCGATTTCAATAGCATTCAGCTGCTCTCTTTGAATGTTTTCGATCAAAGCCATCTCCAACATCTGCTGATCATTGGCAGTACGAATATAGGCTGGTATGTTGATTAGTCCGGCTCTTCTACTTGCTTGTAGTCTTCTTTCACCAGAGATTAATTGAAATTCGGTTTCACTTAATGCCCTTACGGTAATAGGTTGAATGATTCCTTGTACGCGGATGGATTCTGCAAGCTCCTCAAGAGCTTCTTCGTTGAAATCCGTGCGAGGCTGAAAAGGATTTACCTCAACACTGGCAATCGGTATCTCGCTGATGGCCCCTCTGATAGTTGCACCAGATCCACTAATAGTTTCTTTCTCTTCGGAATCCTCAAGTAAGGCGCTTAACCCTCGACCTAATCCGGTTCTTTTTTTCCACTTCTTCTCTGCCATTACTAATAGTTATGCTACTGGAACTTGATTATTCTGAATGATTTCTCGAGCAAGATTAAGATAGGCCAATGACCCTTTGCTATCGGCATCATGTGCCAATGCTGGGACTCCAAAACTGGGAGACTCACTAAGTTTGATATTTCTAGGAATAAGTGTTTCGAATGCCATTGTTTTAAAGTGAGTCCTGACCTCTGACACTACTTGATTTGAGAGATTCAATCTCGTATCATACATGGTGAGCAAAATTCCTTCGATCTCCAATTCTGGATTAAGTCGATTCTGAATGATCTTAATAGTATTCAATAATTTACCTAATCCCTCTAAGGCAAAGTATTCACATTGTACAGGTACAATTACAGAATCAGCAGCGGTTAATGAATTAACAGTGATTAAGCCAAGGGAAGGAGAGCAGTCGATGATTATAAAATCATAGTTCTCTTTAACCTCTTTCAAGGCTTCTTTCATTCTGCCTTCTCGCTTGGCGACACTAACCATTTCTACTTCGGCACCAACTAAATCTATGTGGGATGGAAGCAAGTCAAGAAATTTATTATCGGTGGTAATTATGCTTTCCATTGCGTTAGCTCCATCAACCATGCATTCATAGATGCTTACCTCTACTTCTTTAGGATTTACACCAACACCAGATGTTGCATTGGCTTGGGGGTCTGCATCAACGATGAGCGTCTTTAACTCTAAAGCTGCCAAACTAGCTGCTAAGTTGATAGCGGTGGTCGTTTTACCAACTCCACCTTTTTGATTTGCTACTGCAATGATTTTACCCATAATTGATTGGTTGTGACTTTCCTTGTTCTGGAAGCCCACAAATATATTTAACCTTATTCACAAGATTCGCTGAGGTCTAGAAAGATTCTAAGGTGTAATTTGCCAATTAATTACTAGTCATTGATTGTCAAGTAATTAACAATTCAATTGTGCATAAGTCGTTGATTACTTATTTGAAATTGTTTGAAGCCCGATCTCATAAGATCTGTTGTTTCAAGAACTATTTTTTCTTAGGAGTTTTCTTCTGCTGATCCTTTGCTCGCATAGCATCTTCTAGTCTTTGCTGGAAAGAAGATTTCTTTTTATTGACGTTTTTCTTTCTGTTTTCGTCCAACACATTCTTGATCTTATCCTCATCTATAAATTTCCTAAACAAGGCTATTTGTCCAAATGAGACTATGTTTGAAATAAAATAGTAGAATGTTAACCCTGACGCATAACTATTAAGGAAGAATAAGAACATGAATGGCATCACATATTGCATGGATTTCATAGGACCTGTAACTGTAGTCATCTGACTATTAGACCAAGTATACAAAATGGTAGATGCAGTCATTAAAAGCGTGAAAAGACTGATGTGATCACCATAAAATGGAATTGTGAATGGTAAATCTAATACGCTATCATAAGTGGATAAATCAGTAGCCCACAAAAAGCTCTCTTGTCTCAATTCGATTGAGTTAGGAAAGAAATAGAACATAGCAAAAAGAATAGGCATTTGTAAGACCATTGGTATACAGCCGCTTAGTGGATTTATACCAACTTTGGAATAGAGCGCCATCTGTTCCTGCTGAGCTTTCTGAGCATCATCTCCATGCTTTGCTTTGAGTTCATCAAGTTCAGGTTTCATCACTCGCATCTTAGCCATTCCCATATGCGATTTGTAGGTAAGTGGTGCTAGCACTATTCTTAAGATGATCACCATGATAATGATGATGATGCCATAATTACCTGTGAATTTTTCAAGAAAGTGAAAAATTGGAATTATTGCATATTTATTGATCAGAGACAGTGGCCCCCAGCCTAACTCAACATTTTCACCGAAATCAGGCGCCACTTCGGATAGGATAGCGTAATTATTAGGTCCGTAATAAAATTTAAAATTCGTCGAGTTATTGACAAATTCAGAATAGGGGAGCTTCATTACCATACCCATATTCTTCACCGAGCTTGAGTCTTCAAAATTGATATGGCTGGTAACATACCCGGATGGGAAAGGATTAGCCGAAATGATCGCGCTTGTAAAAAATTTCTGCCTAAATGAAACCCAATTTGATTTACCCTCAAGAGTCTCCTCCTCTTTTTCCTGAGAAGTGGCTGATAGTTCATCCACACCATCTTCCATTAATCGATATTTAACAGTGGTTCTATTTCTCGCGTCCTTAAAATCTTTTTCAAGTCTGTTGGCTTTTTGATTCCAAGCGAAGCTGATTTGATCACCAATTATAGATTCTAGACCTTTCTGGCTTACTTTCATGCCAATCTCATAACCATCACCCGGTATCGTGTATTTATAAGTTAGCTGTCTTCCTTCGGGCAGAGAAAGTCTGAATTCTAATATCGACGTATCTCCAGCAGATATGCTTTCGTTCGATCCCCTTTGAGAAAAATGCAGCTCAGAAAGGTCTATCTGTCGCGATAAGTGATTGACGAATATATGCTGATTAGCGTGCTGGTCATCTACAAGAATCAAAGGGTTTCCGTTGTAATCAAAAAAATCTTTAAGTACGATTTTGCTCACCATACCTCCCTGAGATGAAAAAGAGATTTTCATCTTATCATTTTCCACTATTGTCGTTTTGGCATTGCCTTCAGCGGCAGCAGAGAAGAGACCAAACTTCATTTCGCTGAGTCTATTCTTGGCACTATCTGACAAGACTATTTCGGGAGAAGATGAAAAGGTACTCTCTGTTTGGTTGCGAGCAACTTGAGTGGAATCTCCACTATTCAATTCAGTGATTTGATCTAGGCTCGGTTCAGGAGCGAAAAATTGAAAATAGATGGTGATAAACACCAACATTAATACTAATCCTGTGATTTGATTTCTATCCATTGTTACGGCTTATTCAATGATTGATTTAGTTGCTCTCTTTTCCTTTTTTATTGAGGATGGCAGCTTTGATAAATTTTACAAATAGGGGGTGCGGTGTTGCTACAGTTGATTTGAGTTCTGGGTGATACTGCGCCCCAATGAACCATGGATGATCTTTGATCTCCATAATCTCCACAAGATTTGTTTCTGGATTTTTTCCTGAAGCAATCATGCCAGCATTTTCATACGCTTCCAAAAATGCGTTATTGAATTCATATCTATGTCTATGTCTTTCAGATATTTTGGAATGTCCGTAAACATTGTATGCTTTTGATCCTTTCGCTAGGGTGCATGAGTAGGCTCCAAGTCTCATCGTACCTCCCATATTCTGAATTGCCTTTTGATCCTCCATCATATCTATTACCGGATATTTCGTTTTTGGATTCATTTCGGCACTATTAGCTCCTTTCAGGTTTAGTACATTACGTGCAAACTCGATTACGGCGCATTGCATACCAAGGCAAATTCCAAAAAACGGAATTTTATTTTCTCTTGCAAATTTCACCGTGTTAATTTTTCCTTCAATACCACGCTCTCCAAATCCAGGAGCCACCAAAATACCATCAAGATTCTTTAAAATTCGATCAGCATTATCTATTTCTACATCTTCTGCATGTATCCATTCAACATCAACTTTACACTCATTCTCAGCACCCGCATGAACGAAAGCTTCAGCTATGGATTTATAAGCGTCTTTGAGTTCAACGTACTTTCCCACCAACCCTATTTTGACTTGGCTCGTAGGATTTTTAAGTTTCCCTAAAAAGTCTTTCCAAGAATCTATTTTAGGCTCTCGCTTGTATGAGTGTTTAAATTTCGCCAAAACGCGTTCATCCAGTTTCTCTTTACGCATTAAGATAGGCACGTCATAGATCGTTTCAGCATCCAAAGCTTCTATTACGCAGTTCATAGGGACATTACAAAATAGGGCTATTTTTTTTCGAATATCTTGAGAGAGTGGATATTCAGACCGACATACTAGAATGTCCGGTTGAATTCCCGCCTCTAACAATTCCTTTACGGAATGTTGTGTTGGCTTGGTCTTAAGTTCCCCTGCGGTCTTTAAATAAGGGACAAGAGTTAGGTGTATGGAGATACAATTAGTAGAACCTAATTCAAAACGCGCTTGTCTTACAGCTTCAATGAAGGGTAATGATTCAATGTCACCAACGCAACCACCGAGCTCGGTGATGATAATGTCATATTTACCAGTTTCTCCAAGTTTAAAAATATTATTCTTGATCTCATCAGTAATATGTGGGATCACCTGAACTGTCTTACCTAAAAATTCACCTTTACGTTCTCTTTGAATAACGTTATCATAGATTCTTCCTGTTGTAACATTGTTGCTTTGAGAAGTGGAAGTCCCCAAAAATCGCTCGTAATGTCCTAAATCTAAGTCAGTTTCAGCACCATCATCAGTTACATAGCACTCTCCGTGCTCATAGGGGTTGAGAGTGCCAGGGTCAATATTGATATAAGGATCAAATTTCTGAATGGTCACTGAGTAACCACGGGCTTGAAGAAGTTTACCTAAAGATGCCGAAATGATTCCTTTGCCCAGCGAAGAAGTAACGCCGCCCGTAACGAAAATGTATTTAACCTTAGACATGTAATGATTGTACGTTGATAGTGTTACGGGGTGCAAAGCTAGGCTTTTTCAGTTCAAATAACAGAAGACTTGAACTTTAAATTAGACCATTGATCAGTGTTTCACTCATTCTATCATGCAAGATTTTGAGGTGCCTACAGTGCTTCTAAATACGCAAGGAATGTTAACTCTAAGACGACAATATAGCAATAATCGTAATGTCATTACTTTCATTTGAGCTGAACTTACTAATTTTAATGTTGTTACATTAAATACAAATGTTCGTTTTATGGGAATTTCAGAAGATATCAAACAGTCAAAGTTTACTAGTGAATTCAGCAAAGCCTTAATCAACGTTATTTACACTAATAATTGGCTTTCTGATCAGCAGGTAAAAATATTTAAGCCCTATGGGTTGACAACACCGCAGTATAACCTTTTAAGAATTCTGAGAGGTCAATTTCCTGAACCAGCAACTATCAATTTGTTAATTGATAGGATGTTGGATAAAAGTTCTAATGCATCAAGAATCGTAGATAAGCTTGAATCCAAAGCACTTGTAGCTCGTCAACAGTGCAAAGGAGATAGGAGGGCAGTGGACGTGGTTATTACCGAAGAGGGTTTGGCAATACTCAAGTCCATAGATTCTCAGCTTAATGAATGGGAGAAATTTTTGAATAAACTGTCCGAGAAAGAGTGCATGCAATTAAATGGATTGCTTGACAAACTCAGGGATGTTTCATAAACGAAATGTACCTTCTTACAACTCTTTTAAGTAATCAATAATTCCAGCATTTTTTCCTTTGGGTCTGATCACCAATAGAGGAATTTCTGCATTCACTTGAATTAGTTTTTCAGCCTTGCTTCCAATGAATAGAGCTGTTGTGGCGGTTCTTCCCTTTGCACCTATAACAATCAAATTAGCTTTTTCTTTTTTTCCTACTTTATGAATGTCAGAAATAATATCCTCATCTTTATCTAATGAGTATATCTGCTCTACTTTCAAGTCAGAAAGCTTAATGTTTTTGGCGAAAAGGCTAAAGTCTTTTTTGGCGTGTTCTTTCATGATTTCAGAAAACTCCTTAAAGGATTTTCCTGTATAATGATATCCCACAGGTACTTGGTAGACATTTTGAATAAGAAGCTCTCCATTGGAACCTGACTTTCTTAGAAGAGTAGCAGCTTTTTCCAGAGCGAATTTCGAGTATTCAGAAAAGTCCGTAGGAATTAGAATCTTGTCAAGACTAAGTCTTTTTCCTTTTGGAATGATCAGTAAAGAGCAACTAACTCGTCTTGCAAGTCTGTTTACTAAAACACCACCTCCCTTTTTTTCATTTTTACGCCCAAGAATAAGGAGATCGATTTTCTCTTTGCTAGTATGTTTGAGGAGCGCTTTGGTTACCTGTCCCTCGTCAACAATAACGTTGACTACTATTTTGACTTCATCATTTTCGAAGTGCTTATCTACTTGCTTTTGAAGTTTATTCTTTCTTTCTTCAATTGCTTGGTCTAACAAGTGAGGAAATTCCTTTTTCAGCTTTTCGGGAATAGTTATTTCACGGATTATATTGACAAAATAGACAGTTTTGGCGTGTGATAGTTCACACATATATGAGGCACCTTTGATCAAATCAACATCTGTCTCTGAATGATCTAGGCCAACTAAAATTTTATTGAACTTATACATATCTTTAATTCTCTTCGGTTTTGCAAAGATAAATGCATTCCAATTTACTAAATCTTTAAAGTGAATTAAAGTTCAAAATTATTTCAACAAAAATAGAAAGCAGTCAAAATTTCATTTCGTAATAGACAGATCAAATAAGCTTTGTCCGAATATTATTTTAATATTGTTTAATCAAGTCAGCCATTTGCTCAATTACTTCTTTGCTATGGGTAGGGAAATTTGCGATTCTTATATGGTCATTTTTGAAAGTCCCATAACCTTTACCTACTACCCAACCTTTACTTGATAGTTTGTTGATTATTTCTGTATTGCCATTTTGACAATGAGCCACAATGACGGTCTTAGATCGATTTCGTTTTTCTTTGATAAAAGGGTGGAGCGTTTTGCTTTCTTCCAAAGCTTGATACAATAGTGTTGACTTATATATGGTATCATTCTGAATAAGTTTAGAACCTCTGAAGAGCATATCCTCTGCCACTTTTCCGAGAAGATATATCCCAAGGGTGTTAGGCGTTTCTGGGGTTTGATTCTTATCTGCAGACTTCCTCAAAGTGAGTAGGTCGTGATAGCTTCCTGTGATAATTCCTTTCTTTTTGAGGTTTTCAGCTTTCTTATAACACTTATCGTTCACAATCCACACACCTAGACCCGAAGGGAGCCCAAAACACTTCTGAACAGAGAAGTATGCTGTGTCAACTAAGCTAAAATCTAAGGGAACACTCGGGAAAGCACTCACTCCGTCCAGCGCTATTAATGTGTCCGGATTAATTTCTCTTAAGTGTGCAATTTCCTTCAAGTCAAAGCCATAACCAATGCTTGTCTCGTTCAGCGTAATTGAAATAAGCTCAGTAGAATCAGGTATTTCTAAATCATAAAAAGGCTGTCCATATGGTACTGAATGTGCAGTTGACGTTTTTTGATAGTCTTGAGTGAATTGAAAGAACTTCTCTGAAAATGAGCCATTTACAAAATGATGTGAACGATGTTCTACAAGGTTTTGAATGATTCGTTCCCAAATTTCATTTGCAGATGAGGTGAAATAGATGTCATATCCTTCTGGAAGATTTAGTAGACGGGAAACCTGCTCTCTGGTATTCTTAAAAATTTCCTCAAAAGCCTTGCTTCTATGCGAAATGGACATGACTTTATCCTTAAAGGCAGACTTCATATGATCTTCTACCGTATAAAAGAGCTCTGATGGACCTGGTGTGAAAAATACTTGGTGCTTCATGTTAATGAGGAAATTGATTTAGTTATTTTTGAGCTGCTAATCAAAGGGTCTGTATTTAAATCGAGACTATATACTAAGCCGAGTGAAGTTGACTGGCAAAATTGGGCCTCATGCCTTGCATAATGTTTGGTACCTCGTTCATCGCGAACAGGATAACAGAGGATCTTTGACCCATTTAACAGCTCAAATCCTTAATTTAAGGGTTTAAATATATTCTTTGATTGGTATTTGGCTTTCGGTTTCCGAAAGCCTTTTTTATGCTCGAGTCTCCATCCACTTAAATGTACGATTAACAATTTTTAGAGCCAGTTTGATTTTCTTCACGCTGATCATTTCGTGAGATTCATCGTACATGGTTACCCCATCGGCGAATAAAATGATTTGAGGAAATTCTTGGCTAATTCCAGCTAAATCCGAAATCTGTACTGAGACATCCTTAGCTTTGATATCATCAACTATATATAGATCTAAGACATCATTAGAAATAGACCAAGTTTTCTCTAATTCAGATTTCTTTTCAAGACTTTCAGGTGAAGATGATCTATGGTTAAAAACTAAAACAGGTTTATGTTTTGAGTTTTCGATGATTAAATTCAATTGATCAAGATTCTGGATACTTTTCCAGTGGCTAGTATGAAAATTCATTGGCGGAAGAATGTACTATACTTGATTTAGTAAAATGATTTCGTCTGTGATAAAATCGAGACTATTGTCCTTCACAAATTAGATGTAATAAATTTAAGCACAATTAATTGAATTAAGGATAGAACTCAGACAAAACAAGACTTAACTCAGACAGAATTAAATCGGCTAATTAGTTTTTTATCATTGTTCTTTGAGCTCATGATAGGTTGATTTTCAATATAAAACCCTAAACCTTATAGTCTCGTCAATAGACTTTAACTCCTTAATAATATCATCCTCATAGTCTTTGTTGATATCAGTAATTACATAACCAACCAGCTCATTCGTCTTTAAATATTGACCGACGATGTTGAGATTGTTTTCAGCTAATATTCTATTTATTCTTGCTAAAACACCTGGTTCATTTTTATGAATATGAATGAAACGATGCGCATTCCCAAGTCTCGGTAATACAATGTTTGGAAAATTGACACTGTTATTAGTCGATCCCGTGTTAATGTATTCCATTATCTTACTAGGCACGAAATCCGCAATATTTTGCTGAGCCTCAAGGGTACTTCCTCCAATATGAGGAGTAAGGATGGTGTTAGGCAAACCTCTTAATTCTGATATAAATTCGTCATCATTGCTAAGCGGTTCTTCAGGAAATACATCGACACCCACACCTCTGATTTTACCAGACAAAACATATTTTTTCAACGCACTAACATCCAATACTGGCCCACGACTTAAATTGAGGAATACCACACCGTCCTTCATTTTCGAGAAATGATATTCAGTTAAGAACTTAGAGTTTTCCTTCCGGCCATCAATATGTAGCGAAATCATGTCAGAAGAAGCTAGCAGTTCTTCAATGTTTTTACATTGAATTGCATTTCCTAAAGCAAGTTTCTCCTCTAAGTCATAAAACTGAACTTTAATACCTAAAGACTCTGCTACAACAGACAGTTGGGCTCCAATACTTCCATAACCAATGATTCCCAAGGTTTTTCCTCGTACCTCAAAACTATTGGAGGCAGACTTATTCCATTTTCCTTCATGCATTTGAACAGATTTGTCAGGAAGGTTTCGCATGAGCATAATGATTTCTGCAATAGCCATTTCAACTACCGAACGGGTATTGGAATAAGGTGCGTTGAACACAGCGATTCCATGTCTCTGACAAGTATCTAAGTCTATTTGGTTGGTCCCTATACAAAATGCGCCTACAGCCAATAATCTTGGTGCGTTTTCGATGACCCGTTTAGTGATTTGTGTTTTAGATCGGATTCCGATTATTGACACATCTTTTATCGCTTCTATCAATTCATCTTCATCCATTCCAGCCGCGTGGACCTTTACATTATAACCTTCGGCTTTTAGTTTGTCAATGCCGTGCTGGTGGATATTTTCAAGAAGTAATACGTTGATTCGGCTTTTCGGATAGGAGAGTGCTCTGTCCATATTATTCATATACAGAAATTCATCCAAGTTGGGAGCCTCGTGATCTGCATTTTCGAGCACATTTTCCCTTCTGACATTCTCGGTAAAAGCATAGAATTTATGAGCAATTCCTGCCTTTTTTATTTCATAATCAGTATACCCATCGCCCAAGACGTATACTTCGCCTTTTAGGTTTAATGATTGTATTTTCTTGGGTTTTCCATTATTCTCGGAAAGTAAATTCTCTTTATCAAATCCAATGATTTTACCTTGTGAATCATAAATGAACTCATTTGCAAAAACTTGATCTTCCTTGATTCCAAAATGCTCAACTATTGGAACTATGAAATCCTTGAATCCATTGGAAAGGATATAGATTTGATCTGAGTATTGCTTAATAAATTCTTTATTTCGCGTAAACGATTCCGATACTTGATCGCTCAAACGAGCAATTAATTCAGGTAAATCAGATTTTTTAGCTTGAAGTATTTTTAATCGTTGCTCCAAAGACTCACGAAAGGAGAGTTTGCCCTCCATACCTAAGTCTGTTATGTCTTTAATTTGCTGTAACCCTTCGGCTGCATTATCTTTTCCTCGAAGTGAAATTTCGCAAAGTACGTCTAAGGCTTCCACTCTTGTGAAAGTGCTATCAAAATCTATTACGAAATGTTTCTGCTTTTCCATATGTTCGCTTAATCTGAGCTTAAAATTAATGACCTAAATGTCATATCGAACAATCAAGTTGTTATTATTCTTAATTTTTTTTCAATTCTCAGGGATCGTTAATGGACAAAACTCTGATTTGTTGATAAAAGCACAACAAGAGGTAGATAGTATTATGAATAATGCAATCAATCATCAAGCTTTTCCTGGAGCTGTTGTCTTTGCAAGTTGGGGGGATAGTGTGCTTTTGAATAAAGCATATGGGTATCATACTTATGATAGTTTACGAGAGGTACAGCATGATGATTTATTTGATCTAGCATCTGTTACGAAGGTAATGGGTGCAGGACTTGCCTTAATGAAGCTTTATGAGGATAGTTTAATCATACTTGATCAACCACTTTCGAGATACATAAAGGGATTACGCTTCAATAAAATTGGAAAAATAACGATTAGAGAATTTCTTGGACATCAATCGGGACTGCCGGCTTGGATTCCTTATTATCAATATCTTCAAAAAAAGAATGGCAATTATAAAAATAAGTCCCTAAGTGTAAAGCGAAAATCAGGTTACTCTTATGAGATCAAGGATAACTTATATATTTATGATCAATTTGATGAACGAATAAAGAAGTTTATCAAAAAATCGAAAGTAGATAAAAATCCAAGTTATCGATATTCTGGATTGTTTTTTTATCTCGTTCCTGAGATGGTAAGGAACCTTACTGGGATGGGTTTGAGAGAATACCTAGATGCTAGTTTTTATTCACCATTAGGTGTAGAGTCAATTCTTTTTAATCCAACAGATAAGTTTGCGTTGGAGCAGATTATTCCCACAGAAATTGACTCATTTTTTAGATTTAGCCCAATCCATGGAAGAGTTCATGATGAAGGCGCTATTCTTATGGGTGGTGTTTCAGGCAATTCAGGTCTATTTGGGAATGCCGCAGACGTATCAAAAGTGTGGCGCATGTTATTGAATTATGGAGTCTATGACGAAACCCAGTATTTAAAGCCATCTACGATCCAATTATTTACGAGTTATCAATATCCGCAATTGGGAAATAGGAGAGGTTTGACTTTTGATAAGCCGCTCTTAGATTATGACTCGCTTATCAGCAGTGTTGCTGAATCAGCTTCGATATTAAGTTATGGTCATTCAGGATACACTGGAACACTCATTTGGGCTGATCCCAAATATGATCTATTATTCATTTTCCTATCTAATCGAGTTTACCCCTCTAGAAATCAGACAGCTATTTACGATTTGAATGTGCGACCAAGTATCCATCAGATTTTGTATAATTTGATTGATTAGATTGCAACAAGAGTTTGAAATAATTGAAAATTAGTTATCTCGAGGGGGCAAAATTCGAAATGCAGTTCCTGCTTTACATTTATTTTTAAAAAAACACTTTTATTTATAACAGTTCTAAATAGAGTATTTTGATTAAATATGGTATTCCTA
>CAYGPP010000082.1:0-17494 GCA_964351885.1 uncultured Marinoscillum sp. | reverse complement strand
GATTCACTAGCCATAGCAGACACAGTTGCTGCAGTGGTTCCTGAGATTGTCGAGACTGTAGCAGCTGCTACAGATTACAGTGCAGATATTACAGCCAACCTTTTGACGGCTAACAATATCTGGATGATGCTTGCCACTGCTTTAGTATTTATCATGCACCTAGGATTTGCAGGTGTTGAAGCAGGGTTTGGTCAGTCGAAGAACACAGTTAACATATTGTTCAAAAACACACTGACTCCTATTATCGGTATTCTTACTTATTTCCTGTGTGGTTTCAATTTAATGTACCCTGGTGATTTTGATCTTGTCGGAGGTGTATTAGGATTCGCAGGATTTGGTATTGGTTCTTCTGCCACTGCTGATGTAAGCGCTGAATATGCTAGTGCTGGTTATACTTGGTGGACTGACTTCTTGTTCCAAGCCATGTTTGCAGCTACAGCTGCTACTATCGTATCTGGTGCTGTAGCTGAGCGCATTAAGCTTGGTGCTTATATGATCTTTACCTTGATCTTTGTTGGTTTTGTTTATCCAATTATCGGTAGCTGGCAATGGGGTGGTGGATTCCTTTCTGAGTTAGGTTTCTACGATTTTGCGGGTTCCACTTTGGTTCATTCTGTAGGTGGATGGGGAGCTTTGGCCGGTATTATGGTTTTGGGCCCTCGTCTAGGTAAGTATGTAGATGGTAAAGTAATTGATAAGCCAGGTTCCAGTGTTCCTTTGGCTGTGATCGGGGTTTTCCTTCTTTGGTTAGGATGGTTCGGTTTCAATGGTGGATCTGTTCTTTCTGCTGATCCTGCTTTAACATCTTTCGTATTAGTTACTACATGTCTTGCAGCTTGTGCTGGAGGAATGGGAGCGTTCTTGATGAGCTATATCGTATTCAAAAGAATGGACTTAGGTATGGTTCTTAATGGAATCCTTGCTGGTCTTGTAGGTATCACTGCTGGTGCTGACGTAATAGAGCCAAATTCTTCCCTTATTGTAGGATTCGTTGCTGGACTGATCGTAGTACTGTCAGCTATAACTCTTGACAAATTCAAGTTAGATGATGTAGTAGGTGCTGTATCTGTTCACTTGGTATGTGGAATCTGGGGAACTCTAGCTGTAGCTTTCTTCGGTGGAGGTGACCTAATGGCTCAATTGATAGGGATTTTAGCATGTGGTGCAACTGCATTCATCTCTGCGTTCATCATCTTCTATGTGTTGAAAGTGACTATGGGAATCAGAGTCTCCGAAGAGCATGAGAAAGAAGGATTGGATAGCCATGAGCACGGTATCAGAGGTTATACAATCATCTCAGAATAATAATAATACAGTAAAATAATTTTAAGAGATCTGCAATGCCTGTGGCGCTGCAGGTCTTTGAAAAACATAAAAAGAACTTTACAATTTTAAATTAAAGACATGAACACAATTACAACTTTATCACAAAGATTCCTGCTAGCAGCGGCTTTCGTTATTACTGCGTTTGCAGTTCAGGCTCAGGATTCTCCTTTGACTTTTTCAGGTTCTGTGGATTCTTACTACAGAGCCAATTTGAATAGCACTAATGATGCATCAAATGGAGGAACCATGGCTCCTGTTTCTTCATTTGCTAACCTTCCTGGATTCTCATTAGGAATGGTAAATCTTATTACTGGGTATGATGGCGAGAAAGCTGGTTTTGTTGCTGATCTTGTATTTGGTCCAAGAGGAACGGATGCTGTATTTGGTTCGACTACTGCTAGTTCTAGTATTGTAAACCAATTGTATGCTTATTGGAATGTAAGTGAGAGTGTTACCCTTACTATGGGTAATTTCAACACTTTCCTTGGTTACGAAGTAATTTCTCCAACAGCTAATTACAATTACTCTACTTCATATATGTTCTCTTACGGCCCTTTCTCGCACTCTGGTCTAAAAGCTGATATTGCTTTAGGTGACGCTAGTTTGATGTTGGGTGTTTTGAATCCAACTGATTTTACAGATTTCAATCCTGATGGATCTTATTTAGCTGGAGCGCAACTTGGTGTTGCCGGACAGTACTTAAATTTATTGGCAGGTGATGGTTACCTACAATTGGATTACACAGGTGGGTTAGATTTGTCAGATGCAACATTTTTAGGAATTAACGCTACTTACAACAAAGACTTATTTATCGGAGCGGCTCTTTATATTCAGCAGTCAATGTCAGATGACTTTTCTGTTGGTCTTCGAGGAGAGTATTTTCAAGATTCAGGAATTGGACTTTTTGCTAAAGATGATAGCGTAATTGATCTTACTTTATCAGCAAACTACACAGTCGGTAGTTTGACGTTGATACCTGAATTTAGAGCTGATATTTTCTCAGCTGATTACGTAATTCCTGATGGAACTAAACCACTTGAGGCTCAATCTTCATTGGCTTCTTTCGTACTAGCAGCCGTTTACTCTTTCTAAGTTGAATACATTTTATCAGCTTAGCTGGACTTAATAAAAGAGTCTCATTTTGAGTCAGACATGTGTCTTTTCGAAATGGGACTTTTTGTAGATTATTGGGAATATCATTGATTATTTGACAATGGATGTTAATTAATTATATAAATTCTTTAATATTTCATTATTTTTTTTGAAATTTGAAGCAAGGCTCGAAGCCTTATTTTAACCCTATTTGAAAACCATAAAATATAAACCAAAGTAAAAATGTCTAAGTCAAAATTAGAGTACATCTGGCTTGATGGTTACAAGCCCACTCAATCACTAAGAAGTAAAACTAAAGTTGTTTCGGACTTCAGCGGTAAGCTGGAAGATTGTGATGACTGGTCTTTTGATGGATCGTCTACAGAGCAAGCAGAAGGAGGATCTTCTGACTGTATATTGAAGCCAGTGTTCATCTGTCCAGATCCAGCAATCGAGAATGGATACTTGGTAATGACAGAGGTTCTAGCTGCTGATTCTTCGGCGCATCCAACTAATGGAAGAGCAACAATCGACGATCCAGATGATGATTTCTGGTTCGGGTTTGAGCAAGAGTATTTCTTGATGGATCCTGAGACAAGTTTGCCTGTAGGTTTTCCAGCCGGTGGATTCCCTAAAAGAGGTCAAGGTCCTTATTACTGTGGTGTAGGTGGACAAAATGTATTCGGTAGAGACTTTAAAGATGAGCATTTGGATCTATGTATCGCTGCTGGTCTGAATATAGAAGGAACCAATGGTGAAGTAGCTGCTGGACAGTGGGAATGGCAAATATTTGCTAAAGGTGCAGCTTCTGCTGGAGATCAAATCTGGGTAGGTCGTTTCTTAATGGAAAGACTTTCTGAAGCTTATGGTCTATATATTGAATATCATCCAAAACCTTTGGGAGATACAGACTGGAATGGATCGGGTATGCATGCTAACTTCTCTAACTCATATACACGAGAAGCTGCTTCTCAAGAGAAAATAGAGAAGGTATGTGAAGCTTTCAGAGGTGTAGTTAAAGAGCATATCGATGTTTATGGCGCATACAATGAGCAAAGATTAACTGGTAAGCATGAAACTGCTTCTATTCATGACTTCTCTTACGGTGTATCAGATAGAGGAGCATCTATTCGAATTCCTCTTTACACTAAAAACAAAGGATGGAGTGGATACTTAGAAGATAGAAGACCATCATCTAATGCTGATCCGTACAAAGTAGCTGCTAGAATCATCAAAACAGTGAAAGCTGTAACTGGTTGATTTTTGCCACAACATTAATAACTAAAAAGGCTCCGCATCGCGGAGCCTTTTTTTGTGCATTTATGCCAGGAAAACGAACAAGGGTTTGTTCACTCGTTCTTGGCTGGTAATGGTACCACTTTCTCTTCGTCATTGCCCTGTGTAGTGGAGGCAAATGAATTACTAATTCAAAGCAACTTGATGTTTTTAGTCCTAACGAATACCTGATCATCACCCCATTGAATTTGAGACCAAATAGGATCGCTCTTAAGCAGTTTGACCTTGTTTCCTCGGTTTAAGAAGTCTACTGGCTCTGCTCCAGCTGATGGACCAGTCATGAGTAAGGCATTATCGCTAGTTATAACAGCGGATTTGTCAAGAAATACATCATTACTCAATAGTCCGATTAAAACTAAAGTGATCAATTGAATCCCTAAGGAGATAATCGGTTTTTCCTGCCTGCGATACTTCCTGAAACCATAGGCAAATAGAAATAAGGAGAATGCCAATAGAACAAACAGAAGCTCAAGTTGATATTGTCTCACAGTATTTAGAATGAATTTTGTATCCGAATACTCGTATCCGTTGAGATTGTGCTCCTCCGCCAAGTCGCGCATTTTGATTAGAGCGTCTTCATCCGAAGTTTGGTAATAGTATTGGCTTAAGTAATAAAGGGCATCGGAAAAGTTTCCAAGTCCCTCCTGAATGAAAGCCATTCGGGTGAGCATAGCCGGGGAAGCTTTGGCTGTATTATAAATCTGTTCATATTTCTCAAATGCCTCTGTATACTTTTGAGCATTAAATAATGAGTCAGCGGTATTTAAATCGGCACTTTGTGCTGAGCTACTGACTATAACAATGAGACCTAAAACAGAAGAGAAAACAAATCTCTTAAAAAAGTAATTCATGGGTTGTTTTTTGCTCTAAGGAAACCTATTTTTGCAACCGCAATTTAAGGAAACACCCTTAATAATTTCAACTTTTTGATTCGTTAGCTCAGCTGGTAGAGCATCTCCCTTTTAAGGAGAGGGTCCTGGGTTCGAGCCCCAGACGAATCACGAATAATGCCCGATTTTAGTATAAAATCGGGCTTTTTTTTGCTCTACGTAGAATATGTAGGCATTTTCGGGTAAAGTCGAAGAATGAGAAAATGTCCCTTTATATGCTTTTCCACGAAGACCCACGGAAAATGTTATACACAAGCTTTAACCGGTTTAACTTTTTTTAATATGCCACTCTCTTGAAAATGTAAAATTTTCGTTGCGTCAATAATGCAGAAAACGAGTTATTTTGTTTTGGTTCCTCTTCATGATCTGTTTGAAGGAATGTCAATCGCACTTTTGAAGAGGTATGGTAATGAGAAACAGAGAGTAGGTTTTAGAAAATTGACTAATCAACATGTTAATCTATTGTTGAAGATTCTAGCTCATATGACAGGGATTGATAAAAAGCTTTGCTTTCATAGTGGCCGATATTCTTTCGCTTAAAGTTCAATTACCAAATAATTGCCGATCGAAAGTCTTCAAAAGAGTATGGGGCATAGTTCAGTATTTCAAATGTAAGAGTATGTCCAACTACTTGGTATTACTATAGAAAACTAACTCAAGTCAATCTAGTACAAGGTCAGTTAAGAAAAGAATAGCCATCGATTTTGTCCTGTATCGCTTATTTAGGACGTGACAGCAGTAATTAAAATCTTATACCATAAGGGAACAACCATGTAATGAAAGAGTAATTCCTAACAAAGCGTTTTGTCTTAAGTGCTGTGATTATAACAAGTACTTAAAGAGGGGTAATTTTGATCTGAATACTTTCTGAGGATTCCACTACAAGACGAACTATTGAAACAACGCCGAAACAAGGGCTTTACGTATAATCCGGAGATAACACTGAATTGTTCGTGACTATCGGGTGATGATCGATGAGGAGTGAATTCATCCTACAAGCCATAGTTAAAATCAGAGCAGAAAGCATAGATGCATTATCAGCTCTACTCTCAAGTAATTCATCCTAAAAAGAAAAGGAGACAATCAAATCTAATTAAGCTCATTTAAGAGCTTGAAGATTACAATGTGATCTCTACTCGCTCCGAATAGATACTTTTTATTTGACTTACATCATTTAATCTATCTAGTTCCAATTCCAACTTCCCAGTGGATTGTTTGCGAATAAAAATAGCGATATCAATCACGTCTTCTAATTCTTTAGCGGCCTCATTTTTAACTATTTCACCTTTCTTCACTGCCTTCTTATAGTACTTTTCCAGTTTCTTTACTGAGTAATAAATGGCTGGTTTGTCAACCACTGAGCTAGGAGCCGGTTGTAATGCTGTGCCGGGTAACACCCTGACATAGTCCTGCCGGAGCACTTCTAATTTTTTAGCAATAGCATCACCAAAGAAGTGGCTACTTACCGGCACACCTGATAAAACTTCTGGCGAGATTTTGTCTTCAATTGCTCTGAAATAGAATAATTCTGAATCATCGCTTTGGGCTAAGGTCAAATAAGTAAAACCAAGTGACAAGAAGGTGAGAAATATTTTTTTGAACATTATACTAAATATTGGTTTCGTGATTTGAGAAATAATTATCAACAACGCAAAAATATATCACTTTTTCAGAATTTGATTCTTTCTATTAAATATTGTGTCATGAATTGATCTTTTTTTTATCATTGTCATTATTTGTTTTTGAGAGTGGTATTTGATTGAAATTTTCTCAAAAAATTAAGCATCATGATGAGAATAGTATAAACCTTTCGGCTTGTGATAAGGTTCATTTAACTTCGCTTGCAACAATTTTTTGACCTCAGGGTTCAACTTCCCATGCTGACTTTTATCTTTTTTCTGCCCTTCCTTTTAGGATTTGTTGTGATCGGTGTTTACGGCGAGCGGAAAATCTCTGCATTCATTCAAAATAGACTGGGACCAATGGAAGTAGGACCTATCGGACTCCTACAAACAATTGCGGATTTATTGAAGATGCTTCAGAAGGAGGATATTCGTCCAAAGGCTGTAGATAAACCTCTTTTCTTACTTGCGCCAATATTAATCTTTGCAGCCATTTTTGCTGGGTATGGTGTGTTGCCAATGACCACCAATGTAAGTGGTGGTGCAATTTCTGTTGGTGTATTTTACCTTCTGGCCATAGTCTCGATTGATGTATTGGGAGTTCTGATGGCAGGATGGGCTTCTAATAATAAATATTCTGTATTTGGATCTATGAGAGCAGCAGCGCAGATCGTTTCTTACGAGATTCCCCTAGGTTTGGCAGTACTCTCGGTGACCATGTATTTCCAGACACTTGATCTTCAGCAAATCAATATTCAACAAGGTATTTTGACTGATGCGCCCATACATTTCTTTGGTATTTCATCTCTAGATGTGAGTGGAGTTGGAGGCTTCCTAACTTGGAGTATATTCTCCAATCCATTTATGTGGATAGCGTTTCTTATTTTTTTTATTGCCGGTTTGGCTGAGTCCAATCGGATTCCTTTCGATTTGCCCGAATCTGAATCTGAATTAATTGGTGGGTATCACACGGAGTACAGTGGTTTTCGTTGGGGAGTTTTTATGCTTTCGGAATATGGCATGATGCTCCTAGTTTCGTTTCTCGGAGCGATACTTTTCTTGGGGGGGTGGAATACTGCTCTGCCTAATGTAGGTGGGGTGATGCTTGCCGAATGGACCACTGGCCCAGTCTGGGGAGTGATATGGTTGGTGAGCAAAGCTTCATTTTTAGTGTTTCTACAGATGATGGTACGTTGGACATATCCAAGATTGAGGGTTGATCAGCTCATGAATCTTTCTTGGAAGTATCTCACACCTTCGGCTCTGGGACTAATTTTCATTGTTGGACTTTGGAAAATCTGGCAACTATGAGGGGATATTTTGATAACATAAAAGTGGCTGTAACTTCAATGACCGAAGGGCTGATATTGACCTTCAGGTACTTGTTTGAAGCAAGAAAGTCCCGTAAGCCCATTGGTATAGCCGATGAAACTTACTTTGATGTAGATCAGGGAATTGTCACGCTACAATATCCACATGAGTCATTTCCAGTGCCCGATATTGGTCGCTATCAGCTAGATAATGAGATCGATGATTGTATTGTCTGTGATAAGTGTGCTAAGGTTTGCCCAGTGGATTGTATTGAGATAGATGCAATCAAATCGCCAGAAGTATTTGGGGAAACCTCTGATGGTACGCCTAAGCGAATTCATGCTGCTAAGTTTGATATTGACATGTCTAAGTGTTGTTTTTGTGGACTATGTACCACTGTATGTCCTACAGAATGTCTGACTATGACTAACGAGTATGACTTCAGCGAATATGATGTGAAAGACCATGTTTTCTCTTTTGCTAATATGAGCATTACCGATATTGCGCAGAAGCGAAAAGAACTAGAAGAACACGAAGCTAAAAAAGCCGTGCAGAAAGCTGAAGCTGCTAAAGCTAAGACAGAAGCTGACTTACCGAAAGTAGGTGCTAAACCTGTAATGAAGCCTAAAATAGGTGCCGCAAAGCCAGTGATGAAGCCAAAGTTAGGTGTAGCAAAACCGGTGATCAAACCTAAAGTGGAAGGTGATAAGCCAGTGGTCAAGCCAAAGATTGATGTGAAACCTGTCATGAGACCTAAGCCTGTAATTAAGCCGAAGGTAGGTTCCGGGCCAACAAAAGCATCTAACCCAAAACCGCCTTTGAATATAGAGGAGGCTCCAAAGCCGAAACAGAAGTTTCGTCCAAGACCGATGATTCCTAAAAAACCAAAACCGACCGATGGAGATGAGTGAGTGGTTATTTGTGTTTTTTGGTGCTATGATCGTGGTGCCAGTGCTATTTCTGCTTTTCTCGAAAGATGTAGTGAGATCAGCATTTGCGTTCGTGGTTTCGCTACTTGGATTGGCGGCTGTTTATGTGTTACTCAATGCCGAAGTGATTGCTGTGGTTCAGATTTTGATTTATGCAGGTGGAGTTATCGTCTTGTTGATTTTTGGGATTATGCTTACTAAGCGAACTTCCACGGAAGGAGTGACTACCGGCCATCGCAATGTCTGGGTTGCTTTATTGGTTGCTCTCCTTACATTTGGGCTACTCGTGAAATGGATCGTTACGTCAAGTCTAGTTTTCCCACAGAGTATAAGTTCAGAGGTCAATCAAGTGAACCACGTGGGGGTATCATTTCTAACAGATAACATCATTGCATTTGAAGTGGTGGCCGTATTGCTTTTGATAGCGCTTATAGGATCGGCGTTCTTAGCCAAGAAATCAAGTGAGCAATGAGCCAGATTCCAATTACATATTTCTTAGTATTATCAGCATTCTTGCTGTGTTCTGGTCTTTTGATTGTGCTTATCAAGAGAAACGTCATTTTTGTTTTGATCGGAATTGAATTAATGCTCAATGCCGCCAATCTAAATTTAGTGGCTTTCTCAAGGTTTGATCCTGATCTGAGTGGTCAAGTTTTTGCTATTTTCTCTGTGGTGATTGCCGCAGCAGAAGCAGCTATTGCCTTAGCTATTATCCTTAATATCTCGAAGCATTATCAAACTTCGGATTTGGACGAATTAAACACTTTGGAAAACTGATGTCAAGTACTTGGCTCATCATATTGATCCTTGGAGTTCCTGTTTTAGGAGGGTTGCTTACTTTTTTTCTAGGAGCCAAGAATGCCACTAAGACTTATTTTATCGGACCAGTGTCTACATTTCTTTTAAGTATTTGGTTGTTAATCCAAGCATTTGAGACTTCATTGATGGTGCGATGGAATTGGCTGCCAAATATGGAGATTGGTTGGTCTTTGGATGCCATGAGTGGTGTTTTGATTGCTTTGGTTGCATTCATTTCTCTACTGGTTCATCTGTTTTCTGCTCACTATATGACCTATGATGGCGGTATTCATCGCTACTATGCCAAGCTGGGATTCTTCACGGCTTCCATGATTGGGTTGCTCGCGGCAGATCACTTATTACTCGTTTTTATCTTTTGGGAATTGGTAGGATTTTCCTCTTATCTATTGATTGGATTTTGGTTTCAAGATGCATCCAAATCGAAAGCGGCCAAAGAAGCTTTTATGATCAATCGAGTGGCAGATGTGGGCCTATTGATAGGTGTTATTTTGTTGATTGGGGAATTGGGACAGCCTTTTATTTCTGAATTAAGTGGAGGGGATACGAGTATGACCATGCAGGTAGCTGGTTTCTGTTTGATGATTGGTGCCTTAGGTAAGTCGGCTCAGTTTCCGTTTTTTGGTTGGTTGCCAAAAGCTATGGCAGGACCAACGCCGGTTTCTGCGCTCATTCATGCGGCCACTATGGTAGCGGCGGGTGTTTATTTATTGGTGCGGGTTGTACCAATTCTTACACCTCAAGTTTTGACGAGTATAGCAATCTTGGGAGCAATCACGACTTTCATGGCTGCTATTGCAGCGCTTACTCAATTTGATATTAAGAAGGTCTTGGCTTACTCCACTGTTTCTCAACTTGGGTATATGATTATGGGAATAGGCGTTGGTGCATACCAGTCCTCGCTCTTCCACTTATGGACGCACGCTTTTTTCAAGGCGGGTCTTTTTTTAGGTGCAGGAACTGTGATCCATTATTTCCATGCGCTGAAAAAGGATGATGCTCATTTTGACTCTCAAGATATGCGGAATATGGGAGATCTGAGGAGGCAACTCCCTATTACGTTTTATGCTTTTCTGATCTGCGGATTGGCTTTATCCGGGCTTCCATTTTTCTCTGGATTTTTGTCCAAAGAAGGAATATTGACCGAAGCTGCTATATGGGCAAGCGAAGGCAATGTGGTATTGATGATTGTCCCAATTCTAGGCTTGCTCACCGCTGTGCTAACTCCTTACTATATAGGCAGGCAGCTTTTACTTGTCTTTTTTGGTCAATCAAGAACTAAATTGAAAGTGATTAAGGGCATGGAACCAGCATTGAAAGTGGTAATTCCATTAACTGCCTTGGCGGTTGCTTCCATCTGGTTTTTTCATTCTGCAAGTCCACTAGACGCTCATGGGTGGTGGTTGAGTTCCTTGGTTTTCGATGAGCTTTCAGTGCACAATAGTGGGTTGATAGGGATTGGCGTCATGGTGTTTTCGATCGTTTCGGTTTTGTCTGGTTTGTATTACGCTTATCACAAATTTGGAGTGCTCAATGATCCTGATTGGATAAAGAGTCCGAGTACAGCTTTTTCTAAACTATCATGGAATTCATGGTATCTAGAGCATAGCTACGATCGGGTAGCGAACGGTTATCTATATATATGCCGCATGTTTTATGCAATGGATAAGAAAATCATTGATAAGTCTGTCAACTCACTGGGAGTGGGTACTGTAGTGTTGAGCAAAGTCTTCGCCATAATAGATCGGGAGGTTATTGATGGAGTAGTTAATTTTGCGGCTTGGTTGTCTAAGCGCATTGGGGAGCTGTTGACACAGACTCAGTCAGGAAAAGTGCAAAACCAATTGATTTGGTTGGTTTTGATGGTGTTGTTACTAGTTGTTTGGCTCCAATTTTAGAGATTCAGGATGATGGATAATTTACTCAGTTGGATAATTTTTTTACCGTTCGTAGCGGCCCTCATTGTTGGGGTGATTCCATCTGGTCAGAAGCAAGTGATCAAGGTAATAGCATTAGTGGCTACTCTGCTTCAGCTCGTTTTGGGTGTGCTTCTCTTCATCTCATTTGATAGGGGTATCAAGCCAGCTTCATGGGAAGATGCGTTCCAGTTCACTGAATTGTTGCCATGGATCAGTTTGAAACTTGGGAATTATGGTTTTTTGAAGATTGATTAATTCTTAGGAGTTGATGGGATCAGCATGCCATTGGTGGTGATGTCAACCATCCTTTTGGTTATTGGTGTGATTTCTTCTTGGAAACTTGATCACAAGGTCAAAGGGTATTTTCTGCTCTATCTCATTTTAAGCGGCAGCCTCATTGGATGTTTTGTGGCACTTGATTTTTTCTTGTTCTACGTATTCTTTGAATTCATGCTTTTGCCAATGTTTTTTCTCATTGGTATTTGGGGTGGCCCCAATCGATCGTATGCTTCGATTAAGTTCTTCTTATATACACTTCTAGGATCATTATTGATTTTGATTGTAATGATCGGGCTGTATCTATCGGTTGGTTCCATTGATCAATTTGGTAATCAGGTCAACAGCTTCAGCTTAGTGCAGATGCTCAATGGTGATTATTTTGTCACGACTTTGTTAGCTCCTGGAGAATCATTTATGCTCTGGGGAATGCCATTGCGCAATATGGCTTTCATCACCCTGCTAATTGGTTTTTTGATCAAACTCCCAGCGATACCCTTTCATACTTGGTTGCCAGATGCACACGTAGAGGCACCTACAGCCATTTCCGTATTACTTGCCGGAGTTCTCCTAAAAGTTGGAGGCTATGGGATTTTTAGGATTTGTTATGGCATCTTCCCAGATGCGGCTATAGAAATGGCCTATCCCATTGCCGTGTTGGGAGTAATCTCCATTATTTATGGTGGAATGGTTGCTATGGCCCAAAATGACATCAAGCGAATGATTGCCTACTCTTCTGTCTCTCACATGGGATTCGTACTACTTGGGTTGGCTGCAGTTTCGGTGGAAGGTCTTTCGGGATCACTGTTTCAGATGGTCTCACATGGTTTTATTTCGGGCGCACTCTTCTTGACCGTTGGTGTGATTTACGACCGCACACATAATCGTCAGATTGAAAGCGTGAGTGGTTTGGCGAATAAAATGCCTGTTTACACCTTCTTTGTCGTACTCTTTTATTTTGCTTCACTCGGGCTACCTGGCTTATCTGGATTCGTAGGGGAGGTTTTGGTTTTGATTGGTGCAATCGGTGCAGAAAGCGCTTCGGGCCTATTCCCATCTTGGGTAGGAATGGTCGCAGTTTTCGGAATTATCGTGAGTGCCGGGTATTACTTATGGACACTCCAGCGAATGTTTTTCGGTAAGTATTGGGTACGAGAATCTTCTTGGGAGTCATTCATGCAAGACTTAAGCGCAAGGGAAATTTTGATGTTGGTTCCTCTGGCGCTTTTGGTTGTGATTCTTGGTGTTTATCCTTCATTGCTACTCGAACCGATTGATAACTCGATCAACTTTTTCGCTGACCATATCCTTTCTAAGGGATCATCTTACCTGAGTCGATAACATGTTGGCTGAGCAATTAAACGATATTATAAAAAGTCTCGGATTTTTAACATTTGAGATGACCTTAGCGATTGGTCTGTTTATACTGCTTTTGCTAGGCCTGAAGATTAAAAATCAGTTAGTCATCAAATCTGTCTATGTCATCGCACTGTTGGGTGCGGCACTACATCTTCCAGTTGTTAATGAGATGCAGCTACTTCTCGGTGACACAATGGTAATGGATCAGGCTGGAAATATACTCAGGTTACTAATGGTGGTTTCTTCCGTTTGGATTGTTTTTTATCCGACCTCTGATCGTCAGCCTGTAGAATTTTATTTATTGCTGTTGGCACTGATTCTAGGGAGCTCGCTTATGCTTTCCGCAAATAATCTACTGATCATTTACTTGGTTGTCGAATTAGCATCATTCAGCGCCTACCTACTCACCAATTTCAATTTCCAAAAACGTTCTTTTGAGGCAGGTATCAAGTACCTCATTTTTGGTGGAGTTACTTCTGCCTTTGCGCTATATGGAGCTTCCTTGATTTATGGCTTTACGGGTACGCTTGACTTGAGTCAAATGGATCTTACCGTAATAGGCAATCCGGAATTACTCAGCGCAGGCATATTTATGTTTTGTGGGTCTCTTTTCTTCAAAATCAGCGCCGTTCCTTTTCACATTTGGACGCCTTCCGCATATCAAGAGGCTCCTACTGAGGCAGTGATGATAATGTCTGTAGTTCCAAAACTCGGAGGGCTGTTTTTACTCCACAGAGTATTGATTGTAGCGGAGTTTCGTGATGAATATTGGCTGACCTTAACGATCGCCATCTTGGGTATCTCATCCATTATTATTGGCACATTAGGAGCGCTCCGACAAACCAATGTCAAACGAATGGTAGCCTATGGAGCGATCGCACATTCAGGTTTTTTGATCGCACCGCTTTTGATACCCTTTGAAGGTGGAGCCAGTGCTTTTGCTTGGTATGCAGTAGGCTATGCGTTGATCAATGTTGCTTTGTTTTATTTGATTTCAATATTCGAAAGTAAAGGCTTGATTGATATACAAGATTACGCTGGGGCTGGCAAGGCTTCTCCATACTTGGGTGGACTGGTCATAATTATAATGATTGCACTGGTTGGTCTTCCACCTACAGTTGGTTTCACTATTAAATTCTACCTATTCGTGGCGCTCTGGGAGTGGTATCAGAGTGTACAAGAGCCATATATACTCACCTATTTGATAGTAGCGGTGATGAGTGTGATTTTCTCTTTATTTTTCTATTTGAAAATTCCATATCAGATGTTTCTCAAAGACTCAGAGGAGACAATTCACAACGATTACTCCCTAACTCATAAGCTAATAGCAACTATTTTCTGTTCTGTCCTGTTGTGGTTGTTCTTTAGCCCGGAAATATTGAATAACATTGCAAATAGTTTCATCCAAACAGATTGGTAACCACCACCCATGAGCGATCCTGTCAAGCATGAATGTGGCGTAGCTTTACTCCGCTTACGCAAACCATTACAGTATTATATTGATAAGTATGGCTCAGCGGCCTACGCAGCGAAGAAGATGTATCTTCTGATGCAGAAGCAACACAATAGAGGGCATGATGGTGTAGGAATTGCTAATATCAAATTGGATATGCAACCTGGTACCAGATATATCAGTCGTTATCGAACAATCGAACAGCAACCTATCGAGTATATCTTCGGTAAAATCAGTAAAAAGTACAATAAGGCCATAAAAGAGGGAATTGATAAATTCAAAGACGAAAGATGGCTCAAGGACAATGTTGCATTCACAGGTGAAGTTTGGTTAGGTCATCTCAGATATGGAACTCATGGCAAGAACGGTATCGAAAGTTGTCACCCTTTCTTAAGGCAGAACAATTGGAGAAGTAGAAACCTAGTGATGGCCGGCAACTTCAACATGACCAATGTTGATGAACTTTTTAAGAAGTTGGTTTCCCTCGGGCAGCACCCGAAGGAAGTAGTAGATACTGTGACGGTCATGGAGAAAATTGGTCACTTTTTGGATGAAGCCAATCAAGCGATTTTCAATAAATATCGAGGCAAAAAGTCTAATCAGGAGATTACAGAAATTATTGAGTCAGAATTGAATATTCAGAGAATTCTAGAAAAATCTTGTCGAGATTTTGATGGTGGTTATACCATGACTGGAATGATCGGATATGGAGCATCTTTTGTAGCAAGAGATCCTAATGGTATTCGCCCTGCTTATTATTATGCCAATGATGAGATCGTAGTGGTCGCCTCAGAAAAGCCCGCTATCAAGACTACTTTTGATTGTGACTATACAGAAATTCAAGAGATCAAGCCAGGTCATGCACTGATTATTGAGAAGGACGGAAGCTTCCGCGAACAACAATACATAGAGCCTAAGGAGAAGATGTCTTGCTCATTTGAGCGAATTTATTTCTCAAGAGGAACAGATCCAGACATCTACAACGAACGAAAAAAACTTGGTGAACTTCTCATACCAAGTGTGCTGAAAGCTGTCAATTATGATTTAAAGAATGCGGTTTTCAGTTACATTCCGAATACTGCCGAAACTTCCTTTCTCGGACTTATGAATGGTATTGATAAATACTTAATCAATCAGAGAAAAGACATCATTATTGACAAAAAGCCGAGTGCAGATTCGCTAGAGGAAATCCTTTCATTCAGACCTAGAGTGGAAAAATTGGTATTGAAAGATGCCAAATTAAGGACTTTCATCACCGATGATGCCCATCGAGATGATTTGGTAGCGCATGTCTACGATACCACGTACGAGGTAATTAATAAGGGTAAAGATACATTGGTGGTTATTGATGATTCGATCGTTAGAGGTACGACTTTGGAGAAGAGTATCCTGACACTGTTAGATAAGCTTGAGCCAAAAAAAGTCGTCATTATTTCCTCCGCACCACAAATACGGTTCCCAGATTGTTATGGAATTGATATGAGTAAGATGAAAGATTTTGTAGCTTTTAGAGCCGTACTTGTACTTCTTAAAGAGCATAACAAAGAGCACCTACTAAACGAAGTTTACGACAAATGTCAAGCTGCTGTAGAAAAGAAAAAGCAGCCAAATTTCGTAAAGGAATTGTATGCTCCTTTCACATACGAACAAGTTTCAGTCAAAATCACTGATATAGTGAGGCCAAAAAACATGAAAGCTGAATTGGAAGTGATTTACCAAACAGTTGAAGGCCTACATAAAGCTTGCCCTGATCATGCAGGTGACTGGTATTTTACTGGAGATTACCCAACACCAGGAGGTAATCGTGTGGTCAACATGGCTTTCATGAATTTCATGAAAGGAACGACAGGCAGAGCGTATTAACCGTACGTATTCGATTTTGAATCTTCATGAATATTTCCTAATAAGGGATAATCAATGGAATTATTTCAATATCACAGGGGATAATTTGGAATTTCTTCAATATTTAAAATAATATAAGGTTTTTTCATTCTCAAGTTTTTTTGTTTCAGTAATCTGATTCACCTTTGTGTCATCAATTAGTGATAATTGATTTATACAGAAGCGTGGAGAGACAGGCTCTTTGAAGCGCTAGCAACCTAAAAGCAAAGTTTAAGGTGCTAATTCCTGATCCCAATATTGGGTGAATATGAATTGATTAGAAATGAAACTTACGAATCACATTATTATCTTAAGAGAATCATCACCATCCTATTGTTGTGTGTGTTGTTGTTGCTGTATGTAGTCCCCATTACCTACTCACAATATTTTATAACACCTTTTGCATAACAAAAAAGTGATCTCTTCTTTTCCAAATACTTCATACAACTGTAAAGCTTGCTACTGCATTTGCTGTCTTTGTACAGCATCATAAGGAGCCATATTTACAATTCACATCTAAACATTGTAATTGAAGACTCCAGAGCCAATCTAGAGCCTTTGACAACAGAATTATATTATACCATGAGCACAATTACTAAGGAAGCAAAAGCAGACATTACAGAACTTCAAAAGAAGATTCAGGAGTTCAAACTAGGGGCTATTCCAGAAGAGCGATTTAAGGCTTTTCGGCTAGCTAGAGGTGTGTACGGTCAGCGTCAGCAAGGCGTTCAGATGCTTCGTCTGAAGCTACCTTTTGGGAAAATCACTGCAAATCAACTAGAGAGAGTAGCCGATCTTTCTGAGCAATACACCAACAGTAATCTGCATTTGACTACACGTCAAAATATCCAATTGCATTATGTAAAACTTGATGACTCACCTAAAATCTGGGAGTCTTTGGAAGAAGTTGGGGTAACCACAAAGGAAGCTTGTGGCAATACTGTGAGAAATATAACCGCTTCCCCTTTTGCTGGGATTGATCCTGATGAACCATTTGATGTGGCGCCTTATGCTCAGGAGGTGTTCGAATACTTTCTCAGAAATCCTATCTGCCAGGAAATGGGTCGCAAGATCAAGATGGCTTTTTCATCGAGTAAGGGAGATTCAGCATTTACTTATATCCATGATTTTGGGTTTATCCCAAAAATAGAAAACGGTGTGAGGGGATTTGAGGTATTAGTCGGTGGAGGTTTGGGAGCGCAAGCATTCATGGCGCAAAAGGCTTACGATTTCTTGGCAGAAGATGAGATGATTCCATTTATCGAAGCTGGGTTAAGAGTGTTCGATCGCTATGGCGAACGAGAAAGAAGACATAAAGCAAGAC
>CAYGPP010000081.1:0-17568 GCA_964351885.1 uncultured Marinoscillum sp. | reverse complement strand
CTCTGATAGCGACTCAGACCTTAAATGGGATTAGTTTTTATCTAATAAGATTTTTTAATGCCCTCAAATAGAGGGCATTTTTAGTTTTAGGGGAGACCTGTTTGAGTAAATAGCTTATCCAGTAAGTTGAGTAATTCAAAAGCTACGATTAAGAATTAATGTCATTACTTTTGCGCTCTTATTTATATCAAAGTCAGCACTCAGGCTTATGCAGACTATTTATTGATACAGCTTTTTAGATATTAAAATCAAAGAATAATGGGATTAAGGTGTGGAATTGTCGGCTTACCAAATGTGGGTAAATCAACCCTTTTTAATGCATTGTCGAATGCGAAAGCTGAGGCGGCTAATTTTCCTTTTTGTACAATCGAACCGAATGTAGGGGTAATTACGGTACCAGATGAAAGACTTGATGTCTTGGCCAAATTAGTCAATCCGGAGAAAATTGTACCGACGGTCATTGAGTTTGTAGATATCGCAGGTCTAGTCAAAGGAGCTAGTAAAGGTGAAGGACTTGGTAATCAGTTTCTTGCCAATATTCGTGAAGTAGATGCTATTATACATGTCGTTCGATGTTTTGATAATGACAATATCATTCATGTTGATGGTAGAGTAGATCCAGTCGCGGATAAAGATGTGATTGATACAGAGCTTCAATTCAAAGATTTAGAATCAATAGATAAGCGTATCAATCGAGTTGAGAAAACGGCTAAGAGTGGCGATGCTTCATCGAAAAAGGAACTTGCGGTTTTACTGGTTTTCAAAAAGCACCTAGAGGAAGGTAAAAATGCACGCTCGTTAGAAATGGAGAAGGAAGAGCGTATTTTGGTGAAAGAACTTCAGTTACTCACTGATAAACCAATCATATATGTTGCCAATGTGGAAGAAGAAAATGTAAATAATGGCAATGATCATAGCAAGAAATTCGAGGATTTCGTGTCGAATGAAACTGCCTTGGTGGTGAAGGTGTCAGCTGGATTGGAAGCTCAGATTGCTGAGTTTGAAGATTTGGATGATAAGATGATGTTTTTAGAAGAGTATGGTCTAAAAGAATCAGGACTCAATAGGCTCATTAAGGCTGCTTACTCATTACTTGATTTAATCACTTATTTCACGGCTGGCGTCACTGAGGTTCGTGCATGGACCATTAAGAAAGGTTGGAAAGCTCCTCAAGCTGCTGGCGTTATTCATACAGACTTTGAGCGTGGGTTTATCAAAGCAGAGGTAGTCAAATATGAGAACTACGAAAAATACGGTTCTGAGCAGGCGTGTAAGGAAGCTGGGAAGCTATCAATAGAAGGTAAAGAATATGTCGTAGGAGATGGAGATGTCATGCACTTCAGATTCAATGTCTAATTATCTGTATTTGCATTAAACATTTTTTATTCTTTTCAGGTTAATCACTTATTACTTATTTAAGCTGAGAATTTGAGAGTCAGGATAACATTTGGGGTGCAGAATCGAGGAGGGGTAGTGCCGTTCCATCATCAATCTTTTATTGCCGAGATCTTCGAATCTTTAATTCTTGATCTATCTGAGAATTTCAGGAACTATAGCTTCTTCTGTTTTTCAGGACTTAAAGGTCAGACAAGACTTGGGAGAGGAGGACTAAAGTATAGCTCCAAAAAAGTCACTGTGGTGATTACCTCGGCAAATGCAGACTTCATTAGAATTCTCATCACTAAAGTTCTTAGGGCAGAGGTTTTTCAAATTGGAGACCTTCAAATTGTTCCAGAGAGTGCAGATGAAGAATTGCCTGTTTCTTTTTCGAACGAAATGAAATACCTATGTATTTCTCCTATTATTCCCGCTGATGGATTCAATAATGAAATAGATCCTTTTAGCAATGACTTCTCAGACCTTTTGTACGAATCAACTATTGATAGAATGGTGGATTTCGGAATCAAAATCATTAATATAAAGGATGTTCAGAAGTTTCAGATAATTCCTGATTCTGATTACATCAACCGTCTGAAAGCTTCCAATAAGGTATTTTCGAGAGTTTATTCGATTGATGATGGTGATAATAAAGATCAGAAAGTTCGTGGATACACTTTTCCTTTTAAGCTTTTTGGAGCTCCAGAAATACAGGATTTTATATATACATGTGGATTAGGCTTATACTGTGCTTCCGGTTATGGAATGCTTGATGGGACTAACGGCAGTTCAACGGAACGCACAAGCCCGCTACTCACGAGAGAGTCAGTTTTGCAAGCTTGAGAACTTAGTGTAGCCAATTACTTCGTCATAATTATTGGACGTATTTCGGTAGTACACGATGATCTCATAATCATTTAGCGTTTGAAAGTGATTGCCTTCTAACTGACTTTTTTCGTCTTCATTATCAATCCAGTAGGCATAATCGTAATATCCCTGTTTCAACAGTATTTGTCCCTTATAGCTAGAAGTATTCTCGTCATAGATCATTTTGTTGGATGGATTCATAGCCCATTCATTTTGACGTCCAACGATGAATATAGGTGTTTCGAGTTTTTCATTTTGTAATTCGAAATTGACAAAGATATATTCGCTTTGAAGTTGGCTATCATCAGGATCTCTATTTTCAAGGAGATAACCACCATTCTGATCAACGATTAACTGAGCGTATGACTCATATTTTCTGGATTTATCAAGACCTAAGTAAGCATTAATATTTATCTCTGATTTTTGTACCTTCCTGATATTCATACCCCTAAAGTCAATAGACCTCATATCAAAAAACCGAAATTCATTCAGTCCCTCAAAATTGTTAGAGCCATCAAAATGATGATATTCAAGAGTGTTTTGATCATGTCTTATCAATGTTGGTTGTAATCCACTGATATGAGCGTGCCAGTTGTGATTTTGGAGTATAATTACCTGTAAATCATTTAAAGGATTATTGGTGTTGATTCCTCGATAATTGACATCAAACTCTACCTGCTGATATTCTTGTCTTTTTGGCACCAGGCTGCTTACTAGCACTTTCGCTTCAATTGACGCTTTTTGATCATAGACTATTAGCCTTCTGGAGATTATTATGTCTTGCTGATTAGTTTCTCGATAGACAACCACTAGATAATTACCAGATATTTTAGGACTCGGAATTTCGAACCTGTGCTGTACATAGGGAATAATCGTGTTTTCTGAGTAACTATAATCCTGTGACGGGAATTCATTAAAATCTTTCATGTATTCTAATTCTATCAAGCTAGACTGGGTCCAGTCCGCGTTGCAATGAACTAGTTTAGCATTGAGATATGAGACATTATTTTCGAATAAATCCAAATTGATAATAACTCCTCGGCTTCCCAGTCTAATTGTAGGATAAGCTGATTCCTTTGATTCTGGAATTGGCTTTACTGATACCGCACCTACATTTTGAGCGTAATTGTGATTATTAAATTGAAGTGGGCGGTTATTGGAATTCGTAGACGTAGTTATTGGAACGCACTGGATCAGGATTGCTGATAAGGTGAATGCAAAAATATATTTCATTTAGATTTGTTTAGTAGGTATTCCAACGAATTGGCTCAACTCTGAGTCTTAGAATCAAACCAAACTAACTGAATGGCCATCAGTGATGACGATTTAATTCAAGATTGCTGCAAAGGAGAACGTAACGCTCAGCAAAAAATGTATGATAAATACAGTGGGCAAATGTACTCTGTAGCCTTGCGCTATTCAAAAATGCAGCAAGAAGCTGAGGATATTTTACAAGAAGCATTTCTTAAAGTGTTTCAGAATATCAAGACATTCAGGAAGGACTCATCTCTAGTTTATTGGATAAAGAGAATAGTGGTGAATACTGCGTTGAATCATCAGCGGAGTAAGCTTTACTTGTATCCAATGGTGGATGTAAACGATTTGAAAAATAGATATACTGAGGAGGTGTCGATAGCCGGATTTGGTCATGAGGAGCTCCTTAAGTTGATAAGAAAATTACCTGCAGGATGTCAGGTGATATTTAATTTGTATGCAATTGAAGGTTATAAGCACCATGAAATAGCCAAGGAATTGAATATAAGTGAGGGGACAAGTAAGTCTCAATATGCAAGGGCAAAAAGTCTCTTACAAGGTTGGGTGATAGAGAATAACAAGATTAATTATGACAGGGCAGAAGAACACTGAGGGGAAATTTGAAAAAGAATGGCGCGATTCTCTTGACGGAGCGGAGGTCACGCCCCCATCAGCAGTATGGGGTGAGATCGATCGCAATTTGGCTTATGCAGAGCTGTCTGTTTATAAGTCTAGGAATCTTTATTATAAATGGGCAGTAGCGGCTATTCTTTTAATAGCTGTTTCTTTGAGTACTTTTCAGTTTTTATACTTTCAGAGTAATGAAGGAGATATAATTGCTGACTACATACAGATCTTAGCTCCAGAGAATGTAAATCAGGGAACCGTCAATGTTCCTTCAAAGATTATTTTTAACGAAAAGTTACAGACCAATAATATTTCAAGATCAAGGAAGACTTCCCTTAGTGGCGGCCAAGGAAATTCAGGTGATAATAAAATACCAGAATCAAAAGGAGCGCTTTTGGCTGGTAGTTTTGAAGACGAATCAGTTTTTAGGAAATGGATTGGTTTAGCAATTGATAGTAAAAAAGTAATTGCTCTGGCGAATATTGAGCAGTCTTATGATCAAGTGACTTTCTACAAGATTCCTGTTTATCACTTTGAGAGAACGGGTAAGTCAAATTTGGCCGATAAGTACTGGGCAGGATTAGATGTGGGTTCAGGAAGTTTTGACCCTAATTTTCAATCTGGTGGAAGTAGTCTTGTAGCCCAGAATCTCGATTTTAATCCAGCGGCATTTAGTTTAACTAGCAATGAACTGTTAGATACTAATTCTCCTACAATGAGAGAAGGCATGACTGCAGGTGAGTCCGTCTCATTGGGAGTGAATTTTGGATTGAAACTATCAAAAAGATGGAGTCTACAAAGTGGACTTCAATATGCGAGATCAGGATCAACAACAGAGACCAACGTTGTGATACAAAGCACTCAGATAAACGAAGGACTCCCTGCTACCAGCCAAGCTAAGTCTGTTACTCAATATCTTAAAGTAGTCGAGGAGGAAGCGGTTGTGGAATACGACTATAGAGATGTCAGTCTTCGAAATCAATTTCAATTTGCTTCCGTTCCGGTGACAGCTGGGTACAGGTTATTGGATCAAAAGTTTAGCCTACAATTAAACGCTGGGTTAATTACAAATTTCTATATGGGTAATAGGTTAGAAGGTATAGGTAATGAGATTGCGGAATTAACAATCGGACCTGGAGATGAATCGCCTTATAAAAATGTTAGCTTCAGTGGCTTAGCTGGAATCGAATTTGGGTATCAATTTATGAAGAATTTTGATTTGATTATAGAGCCCAATTACCGTCAGGGAATTAATAATTTGACCAAGGATGGCTCAAATTTTTCTACTAACCCATCTGGGTTTGGTTTGTTAACGGGGATTAGATACAATTTTAACTAAGTATAGTCCAACTATTTTTTAATTAGCTGTGTCCTATAATTCGTACCTAAAGCCGAAATTATGAAGACTACTGAAATCACCGATGAGAATCGTAACGAAAAAGAAGATTACGATCTGATGAAATTGTCAACTCTCGGATTTATCATTATGATGATCCTTACCTTATTGTACACAGGTTGAGTCAAGAAGGTTTGATCGGTGATATGCCAAAAATCCGACTATATCACCGATCAAATTTTTTTGAGAACTTATTCTTGTAAGTAGAGTAAAATGGAATTAGACCTCATCTAATCCAACCCTAATGAAGGCTACTGCTCTAGCTGCTTGCTTACTATTTTGTTCAAGTGCCTATATTTTATCTCAGGAATTAGCTCCCCGCAAAATTTATAATACCAATCATATCGAAAAACCTCCTTTGATTGATGGTGTCTTGGATGATGAAGCGTGGACTAAGGTAGACTGGGGCGGTGATTTTATTCAAAGATCACCAGAAGATGGAGCCGCCCCCAGTCAACAAACACAATTCAAAATTATTTACGACTACAAGTTTATCTATGTAGGCGTAAGGGCGTTCGACACGGAACCTGACTTGGTGGCTCGTCGAATGTCCAGAAGAGACGGCTTTGAAGGTGACTTTATTGAAATCAATATTGATAGTTACAACGATAAGAGAACTGCCTTTAGTTTTTCGGCATCCGCTAGTGGTGTTAAAGGGGAAGAGTACATTTCCAACAACGGAGAGGATTGGGACAGTACATGGGACCCCATTTGGTATTTAGAAACTTCCATAGATGATCATGGTTGGGTGGCCGAATTTAAAATTCCGCTATCCCAATTGAGGTTTGCAGATAAGGAAAAGCATATTTGGGGGGTTCAAGTAATGCGAATGCTTTTTAGGGATCGCGAGAGATCATATTGGCAACCAATAGCACAAGACTCACCAGGCTGGGTGCACCTTTTTGGTGAAATTCATGGAATAAAGGGAATTAAGCCTCAAAAGCAATTAGAAGTTCAACCCTATCTATTAGCAAGAGCAGAGCGATACGTGGCTGAGGAAGGAGATCCATATGCTACAGGAGTAGAAAATTCCTTAGATGTTGGTGTTGATGCGAAAATTGGGCTGACTAGTGATATTACACTGGATCTTACAATCAATCCAGATTTTGGTCAAGTAGAAGCAGATCCTTCAGCTGTAAATCTTTCTGCATTTCAACTTTTCTTTAGGGAACAAAGACCGTTTTTCCTTGAAGGAAATAACACCTTGAATTTCGATATGACTCAGTCGAATGCCGGAGGTTTTTTTAATAATGACAACCTTTTCTATTCTCGCAGGATTGGAAGTCCACCATCATATTATCCTTCTGACGATGATATTGCTTATGTAGACCGCATTGATAACTCAAGAATACTAGGGGCTGCCAAAATCACTGGAAAGAATAAAAATGGTTTCTCTTGGGGTATTCTAGAATCATTGACAAATCTTGAAAGGGTTGAGGTTGAAGATACACTTGGTCAGAACCGAAACATAGCGGTAGAACCCATGACTAACTACGTAGTAGCTCGAGTTCAACAGGATATTAATCAAGGGAATGCCCTCATTGGTGGAATGTTTACAGCAACTAACAGATTCATTAATCATTCACAATTCGATGGTTTGCATGAGTCTGCTTATTCAGCGGGTATTGATTTTACTCAAAATTTCGATAATCGTAATTATTACTTGAGCCTGAACGGGGCATTTAGTAATGTCAATGGTTCACCTACATCGATTTATAGCACGCAGACCAACTCTGAGCGTTTCTTTCAAAGACCAGATAATAAGCGGGCGCGTGTGGATTCGACGAGGACAAGTCTAACGGGAACTGGAGGAAGTGCATCGTTTGGCAAGAGAAATGGAAATATTATTTTTCAAACTGGGGCTACAATGCGTTCGCCTGAATTTGAGCTAAATGATATTGGTTTTTTAGTTCAGTCAGATTACGTCTCTCAATGGTCATGGGTACAATTCAGAACTTTAAAACCATTTGGTGTTTTCCGATCTTTTAGGTTCAATTTGAGCCAAGATTTATCTTGGGATTTTGATGGTGTCAATCTGAGAAAGTCAATTGATTTTAATGCAAGAGCTACATTTAACAACTTATGGTCTACGGGTGGAGGTGTTGGATTTTATGGCGAATCAGTGTCTAATGCTGATTTAAGAGGTGGACCAGCGATCCGATATCCTGGATCAAAAGAGTTTTGGATCTACGTCGAATCCAATTTCCAAAAGAAATTCGGATTTGAGATCAATCCTTGGTTTGAAAAAGGGGATGAAGAGTATAGTGAAGCAATAGGGGTGAATGGGTTCTTTCGTTATCAACCTACAGATGCGCTGCGGTTGTCTATTGGGCCTTCTGTGAGAAGGATATTCAATGAATTACAATATGTTGATGACTATTCTAGTGATCGTTATCATTACATATTAGGACGGATCGAACAAACAACCTTTGCGGCATCTATGAGAATCAACTACATCGTGACACCAAATCTTTCGATAGAGTATTGGGGACAACCGTTTATATCAAGAGGGGAATACAGTGACTTCAAGGATGTGAATGAAGCTTCGGATGAGTCTTTTGGTAAACGCTATGGATCTTTCGACGATTCGCAAATTTCTTATCAAAGTAAATCTGAAAGCTATCTAATAGATGATAATTCTGATGGAATTATAGATTTCGAACTTGTTGATCCGAATTTCAATTTTATGCAATTTCGATCCAATCTTGTCTTGAGGTGGGAGTATATACCTGGCTCCACCTTGTTTCTAGTTTGGACAAATAGTGCATCTGCGTTTCATAATTCAAAAGATAACAGATTTTCATCATTGAGTTCAGACCTTTGGGGCGCAGATGCGTCCAATATTTTTCTGCTAAAATATACCTACAGATTTATCTTATAGAAGTCGATTTTAATTGTGACAATCATTTGTCATCTGACTAGTTTTGTTGGAAACTAACTTACTAGAAAGTATGTCTCAGACACCTATATCTGCCTTCATAGAAAAACATTTCTTACATTTCAACTCAGCTGCCTTAGTTGATGCAGCCAAGGGATATAAGAGCCACCTAGAAAGCGGAAAGAAAATGTTAGTATCATTGGCTGGAGCAATGAGTACAGGTGAATTGGGGATTTCATTTGCCGAAATGATTCGGGAGAATAAAGTGCAAATTATTTCTTGTACAGGTGCTAATCTGGAAGAAGACATCATGAATCTAGTGGCGCATTCTCATTACAAAAGAATACCTCATTACAGAGACCTCACTCCTGAAGATGAGCGTGATTTACTTGACCAAGGGTTGAATCGGGTAACTGATACATGTATACCTGAGGAGGAAGCTTTTAGACGTATTCAAGAACATATCGTAAAGATTTGGAAAGATGCTGAAGCTAAGGGGGAAAGGTATTTTCCTCATGAATTTATGTATAAACTCTTAGATTCTGGAATGCTGGATCAGTATCATGAAATTGATCCTAAGAATAGTTGGATGATTGCGGCTAAGGATAAGAACTTGCCTATCATAGTCCCCGGTTGGGAAGACTCTACTATGGGAAATATTTTTGCATCATATTGTGTGAAAGGTGAACTGAATCCTAGTACGATGAAATCCGGAATAGAGTATATGACTTATCTGGCTGCTTGGTACCTTGAGAATGCAGGAACTGAAGGGATAGGTTTCTTTCAGATAGGAGGAGGAATTGCCGGAGATTTTCCAATCTGTGTAGTGCCAATGTTGTATCAAGACCTTGAAAAAACAGATGTTCCGTTTTGGAGTTATTTTTGCCAAATATCTGACTCTACGACCAGCTACGGTTCTTATAGCGGTGCAGTTCCGAATGAGAAAATTACTTGGGGTAAGCTTGATACGGATACTCCTAAGTTTATAGTCGAGTCAGATGCAACCATTGTCGCCCCTTTGATATTCGCTTACGTTTTGGGTTGGTAATGAACTATTTTGATTTTGGAGCTAATTCACCTCTCATGAATTGATTGTACTCTTCACATGAAAGGTGAGCCTCTCCTAGACAGTAAGTACATGTTCTATATAGCGTTTCGAAAGGGCTTTGCTTGAAGAGCACACCTTCCCCTTTGCACACAGGACATATCATCTTTGATAATCCACCACAATCGTAAGTTTCACTACTTAGAGTCTCTTTCAGGAGATCAGTTTTATTTTGATTTTCAGCTAGGTATGCACTCTCAGATTCTCTTAGATGTACAATTGCATCTTCATAAAATCTACCACTAGTACCCTTTAATTGAATGTATTTGTTCAGCCAATTGATACTTTGCTTGTATTTAGTGAGATAAAAACTATTTTTTCCGAAGTAGTAAGCTAGTTCGGAGGGGAGAGTTGTCATTCCTTTGATCACATAAACGAATATTTCGTCGGCCTCTACATAATTCTTCTGTTGCATCAATAATACGCCTTCATCCATTTTCTTTGACAACTGACTCTCAGGAGCGAGTTGAGCTATAGAAGTGAGGCTGAAGAGTAATAGACTGGTGAAGTAGACTGTGCGCATATGTATCAATTGCTCAAACGTAGGAAAGAATATATTATTGACCTAATCAATTTAACCTTTACAAACGCTGTACCAAGTATTATTGATATAGCCACCTAATCATTCTAACTTCGCATCTAGTAACCCCAAAATTAACAACATAAAACCCCGATTATGTCGAACGCAAGTGATGATTTTTTGCCTATCAAAGGCACAGATTTTTTAGAGCTTTATGTAAGCAATTGCAAACAAGCAGCGCATTTTTATAAAACAGCTTTTGGATTTCAAGATTTGGCGTATGCTGGACTTCAAACTGGTGTGAAGGACAGGGAGTCGTATGTGTTGATCCAAGACAAAATCAGATTGGTATTAACGTCTCCATTAAAATCAGGTACTGTAGTGGGTAAGCATATTGACATTCATGGAGATGGAGTAAAAATTGTAGCCCTGTGGGTTGATGACGCACGTGCTTCTTATAAGGAAACTATAGCTAGAGGAGCAAAATCATACTTAGAGCCTAAGGTAGAATCGGATGAACATGGAGAAGTTGTCATGTCAGGAATCTATACTTACGGTGAGACTGTTCATCTTTTTGTAGAAAGAAAGAACTATTCGGGTATTTTCCTACCTGGCTTTAAGGAACTGCAAACTGCCTACCACCCTGAAAGTGTCGGCTTAAAGTATGTTGATCATATGGTCGGTAATGTTGGATGGGGCGAAATGAATCAGTGGGTAGATTTCTATGCTAATGTGATGGGCTTTACACAGCTGGTTTCGTTTGACGATAAGGATATTTCTACAGATTATACGGCCTTGATGAGTAAGGTAATGAGCAATGGAAATGGTAGGATCAAGTTTCCGATTAATGAGCCTGCGGAAGGTAAGAAGAAGTCACAGATAGAAGAGTATTTGGACTTCTATGAAGGCTCAGGCATTCAGCATATCGCTGTTGCCACAGATAATATTATTGAGACGGTTACATCCTTGAGACAGAGAGGGATTGAATTTTTGAGAGTTCCTGATATTTACTATTCAGACCTACTGGACCGAGTAGGGGAGATTGATGAGGATCTAGAGCCGTTAAGAGATTTGGGTATTCTTGTTGATAGAGATGATGAAGGGTATTTGCTACAAATTTTCACAAAACCAATAGAACCAAGACCAACTTTATTTTTCGAGATCATTCAGCGAAAAGGGGCTAAATCGTTTGGTAAGGGTAATTTTAAAGCTTTATTTGAGGCAATTGAACGCGAGCAAGAAATAAGAGGGACACTATAATAAGGAGATCATTTTTCGTTTATTGTGAAATGATTGTGATATGATGTTAAAGGGAGTTTTAGGGTTAGTTTTATTGTTTTTTTTGTCCTTATCGGGTATATCTCAAACGACAAGAGATGTGGCACCCACTCCTCCTAAACCTGCTTACCAGACGTCTAAAAAAGTAAAACAGGAGCCAAGTTTTTTTAAAAGAATTTTTAGTAAAAAGCAGGAAATTCAAACCGGACAAGAGGAGATTATTGAATTTAGAAACAGGATGGCAAAAAACTCAAAAGAGAAAGCCAAACAAGAGAAAAAGAATGCGAAACCTCAATACCAAAATCCGTTGTATTTTGGTCATAAAAAGCCACCAAAAAAGCGAGAGAACGGAAAGAAGAAGTTTTGTAAAGAATGTGGGTTGACACATTAAGATAGTTCTTTATGACATTAGGGATCAGGTGTAAGGGACAAGTTCAAGGAGTTTTTTTTAGAATTTCCACAAAGAGCGTAGCAGAAAACCTTGGTTTGGTAGGATGGGTGAAGAATGAAAAATCCGGAGATGTGTTAATCCGTGTGGCAGGAGAAAAAGATGCAGTGAATAACTTGGTAAAATGGTGTCAGGAAGGACCTGAATTTGCAGCAGTTACTGAATTAGAGACGTGGGAAGAAGTTGATGAAGAATTTGAAAGTTTTTCTATTCGATATTAAGTCTTAAGCTGATCTCAAAGTTTTATTGCGAGTGACCTGAAGCTTAAAATGATCCAAAATTAATCTTCTGATACCATAAAATAGAAACTTATGGTTGGCTGATTGTTTCAGAATACAAGCTTTGATAATAGCTCTGTAGACTTCAGGTTTACTACAAAATGTACGAGTCCACTCTTCAAAGCAGTTAGACCAGTTCTCTGCGTATACTTCATAGTGACTTCTGCCGTCCCAGATGATTTCTAGCTGGTTATCACCTTTTTCATAACGATATATTGCGGATAACATTTCATACAATTCCTCTAGGAACGCTGTATCATAATCCTTGATGCTTTGCAATTCAAGGATAAAATCATCTACCAAGCCCATTGGATTTTCAAGAGTCATATAGCTATCCAAAGAGACTTCAATCCACTTGTTGAGTAATTGAGGTTCTACAAAACCTTGAGCAGCCCTGAGAATGGTGTTCTTGTCTTGATCGAAATACTTGTCCTGATAAATCATAAAAAAAGGGATGGCTTTATACCATCCCTCAAAGATAATAAATATCTAAATTTTTATTGTGCTGAAAGGTCAAATACCCATTCTCCATTGAATCCCGCAACTCTATTGCTGGCGTTTTCAATTGTAAAAGTTAAAATTAATTTAGTTGGGTTGGTTGCATCATCTGTGGTTGCATTCATAGTGCCAATATCGCTTCTCACAATCACTCCCGTATCAGCCGTATCATCATTTCCTTCAAATGACCATGAAACACCAGCTCCCCAGACATCTGCAGCTCCTTCGTTAGCAGGAACACCACTTACAGAATATCCTCCCATATCTGTGTCAGGATTGTAAGTGAAACCAATGGTGAAATCTGACCATTCCTCTCTTGTTTCCTCATCTTTAGTTACCGTGTTAACTACCCAAGTCTTGCTGATAGCAGCTCCTGCCGCGTCACGGGGATCGTCTTTGGTAGAACTCTTTTTTTTCTTACATGACATAAATATCATGAGGGTGCAAAAAAGAGTGAAAGTGAGGATTTGAGTAAATCGTTTCATAGTATTCGTTATTCTTAGTTAATCACTCTTGTAAATTATTGAAAAAATAGAAATTATCGTCAACAAAGTGTAACGAGATTTGATATTACACCTAATAAGGGTGATTCTTGCTAGCAGCAAGCCTTAATCTTTAGTAGTGGTAAGGCAAATAACTTGATTCGCTCCCTGATATTCCCGAGGTTGATTAGATGCAATGATTGTCGTTCTATTATTTCTGAGGGACCTTAGTAGGTCAAGATACCAATCTGTTCCAGACTCATCTAGATTGACAGTTGGTTCATCAAGCAGGATCAAATCTGATTTATAGCAGAATGCGAGAATAAGTCTCACTCTTTGTTTCATCCCAGATGAAAACTCCTGAATGAGTTTATTTTCTGAATGATTCAAACCGCATAATTTTGGCATCTCCTCAATTGAAATTATTGGATACTTGAATTTCGCATGAAACTCTAGATGTTCCAGTAAAGTAAATTCGTCTAAAAGATTAAGGTATGGAGTTGCGATATTGATCTTGGTCTGATCATGGTCATCGTTATTATCAATTAGTACTCTTCCTTCGGAAGGAGTAATAAAACCTCCTATGGTATTGAGAAGCGTTGATTTCCCTGATCCATTGTGTCCAGTCAGAGCGACAATTTGCCCGTCAGAGATTGATTCGTTCAGATTTCTAAAAATCCAATTGCGATGATATTTTTTACCTAAATCTTTGAGTTCGATGGTCATTTCCTAAACTTCTTTATTGCTTCGGATTAACCCTCTTGTAGACGTCTCAATGAAAGATAGGATTTCGTCTCTTTCTTTGCTAGGGGAGAGTTCAGTCTTGATGTATTCAATTGCTTCAGAATTGTGCATACCGGTTAGATAGAAGTATCTGTAAATATTCTGAAGCTCAATAATTTTCTCATTGGGAAACCCTCTTCTTCTTAATCCAATAGAATTAACCCCAAGATATGTCAATGGTTCACGAGCTGCTGTGATATAAGGAGGCACATCTTTCCGAACCAAAGTGCCACCAGAGATCATCGTATGAGCTCCTATAGTTACATATTGATGTATGGCGGTAGTTCCACCAATGAAGGCAAAGTCATTTATTTTCACATGACCACCCATTTGAATACTATTGGCAAGAATCACATCGTTTCCAATTACACAATCATGTGCAATATGCGTATAAGCCATGATCATGCACCGATTACCAACCCTTGTATCCCCTCGGTCAAGATTGGTTCCTTTGTTGATGGTTACACATTCGCGAATGGTTGTGTAGTCGCCTATTGTTGTGGTTGTCTCTTCACCTTTATATTTCAAATCTTGAGGATCAGCGGAGATGACAGCTCCGGGAAAAATTTTGCATGATCTGCCAATTCGTGCACCTTTCATGATCGTACAATTGGGGCCAATCCAGCAATCGTCACCGATGAAGACATCTTCACTTATTGTAGTAAAGGGCTCAATGGTTACATTTTGGCCAATTTGAGCTGAGGGATGAATAAAGGTCTGTGATTCACTCATACGTCTTTACGTACTATACTAGCGGTCATTATTCCATCACAAACTAGGGTGTTTCCCACGTAGGCAGCACCTTTCATCTTCGCAAAGCCTCGGCGTATGGGTTGCATGAGTTCAAGCTTCATGACTAGAGTGTCACCCGGAACTACCATTCTTCGAAACTTGAAATTCTCGATACCCAAAAAATAAGTCCAATAGTTCTCAGGGTCTGGAACAGTGTTGAGCACCAATATTCCTCCTATCTGAGCCATGGCTTCTACCTGCAGAACACCAGGCATCACAGGATTTCCAGGAAAATGTCCAGAGAAAAAAGGCTCGTTCATTGTTACATTCTTGATTCCTGCTACTTGCTCATCATCCAAGTGAAAAATCTTGTCGACTAAGAGAAACGGATACCTATGTGGAAGAATCTTAGAGATTTTATTAATATCCAATACAGCTGGCACCTTCGGGTCGTACTGTGGTACGTTTGAATGATGCTCCTCAGACATGATTTTTTTAAGCTTTTTAGCAAAAGCAACATTAGTTCCGTGACCAGGCCTTGCGCAAAGTATCTGAGCTTTGATAGGTCTTCCGACAAGTGCCAAATCTCCCATAATGTCCATCAGCTTGTGTCTGGCAGGTTCATTTGGAGAATGTAGCTTTTCTTTGTTGAGAATCCCTTCCTCGTAAAACTCTATACTTGGACGATTCAGGAGTTTAGCTAGGCGATCCAATTCTTCTGGCTCTACTTTACGATCTACCACAACTATTGCATTACTCAAGTCGCCACCCTTGATGAGATCATTTTTGTATAGCTCTTCTACTTCATGAAGAAAACAGAATGTGCGACTCGCAGAAAAATCGTCCCGAAACTCGCTGAGCTTATTGAGAGAGGCATGCTGGCTTCCCAATACTTTTGAGTTGTAATCTACCATCACGGTAACCCTATAGTCATCAAGTGGAAGGGCCGCTATTTCGACACCTTTTTCCTTGTCTCTGTAAAATATACTCTCAGGGATTTCGAAGAAATTTCGCTGAGCATTTTGCTCTTCTATGCGAGCCTTCTCTAGTGCCAATACAAAAGGCATGGCACTTCCATCCATAATTGGCACTTCTGCCGCGTTCAGTTGGATGAGGATATTGTCTATTTCTAGGCCAACAAGTGCTGCCAATACATGTTCTACAGTTTGAACAACGGCTCCATTTTTTTCAAGAGTTGTACCTCGTTCTGTTCCAGAAACGTAATCTACATCAGCCTCGATGATTGGTTGACCCTCTAGATCAACACGCTGAAATCTAATTCCATAATTCGGTTTTGCAGGGACGAAAGTTAACTCACACTTTACTCCTGTATGGAGACCCATACCTTGGATGGAAATAGACTTCTTAATGGACTGTTGGTAGAGTTTCATTTTGGGGTTGAACTAGATTTCAAAGTTAGGAGATTTTGTTCAAGTTCCTGAATTCGTTTCATTGCCTCTGGTAGCTTTTTGTAGATGGCGTAAGACTTCAAATAGGTATTTCTGTCAATTGCGGGCACTCCAAAAAGTACCTGATCAGATTGGGTGCTTTTTGTCACTCCAGATCGAGCACCCACTTTGGTGTGATCTGCAATATGAATGTGACCAACAGTTCCCACTTGTCCACCAATCATTACATTCTTACCAATAATTGTAGAACCGGAGATTCCAGTTTGTGCAGCAATAACTGTATCTCGATCTATGGCTACATTGTGAGCAATTTGTACGAGGTTATCGATCTTCACTCCATCTTCGATAATAGTGCTTCCAAGAGTGGCACAGTCTATTGTGGTATTAGCGCCAATCTCTACGTGCTTGCCCAGGACCACATTCCCGGATTGAGGGATCTTCTGGTAAGAGCCATCAGATTTTGGAGCAAAACCAAAACCATCAGATCCTATTATAGCACCTGCCTGCACTGTGGAGTGATTTCCAATGCGCGTTCTATCATAGATTTTGGCTCCTGAATGGATGATAGTGAAATCCCCAATGTGGCAGTCATCTCCAATATAAGCGTGTGGATATATTTTAACATGGTTGCCTAAAGTGACATTATTGCCTATATAAGCAAAGGCACCAATGTATTCATCAGTTCCGATAGTGGTATTCTCTCCGAGAAAATACGGCGGTTCTCTACCTATTTTACTAAGAGTTAACTGACGCTGAAAATATTCTTGAAGTATACTGAAAGCCAAATACGGATCTTCGACACGAAGCAAGACGCATTTAACCTGTTGCGTTGGCTCAAAGGATTCTTTTACCAAAACTACTGATGCATTCGTAGTGTAAACGTGAGCGTCATACTTGGGATTGGAAAGAAATGAAATAGCACCCATTTCGGCCTGATCAATAGGTGCAATGTGAGTTATACTGACATTTTGACTCGCTTCGTACTTAGCTTGAACTAAATCAGCAATAACCTTCAGAGATATTTGAACTTCATTAATCATAAGTCGAAATTGATTCCAAGGTCTTTTGGGAAGCACAAGTAATGCTTAGTTACAATTTTGCTCATCACCTTGATGTTGGGAAGGTCAGAAGCCTGTGCCACATCAATCACTTCGCCACTTTTCATCAGGATGTTGATACTTCCACTCTTGGCGATATATGCCGAGTTGCTGACACTTCCTTTTTGAAGAAAATATTTCGCCTCAGTTGGAGAATAGCCCGTTTTCTCTAATTCGGATGTGATTTTTGTTACCAGATCTTTGGAAATTTTCTCATTTGAAAATTTAATCCCAAAGAGGTTTCTTCGAAGTAGGTCATTACTGAGTTTGCTCAAAACCACATCTTCGTGCGATTGCCACATTTTGATCGAACCCCAGATATCAGAATCGTCGAGCATTGTGAAAATATCAAGAAGGTCTTTGTCTTCTATAAAGTCTTGTTTGCTAATGTCTCTTTCTAGAAAAATCTGAAATGCCGGTGTTGCAGGAATACTCTTTCCTTGCTGTGTAAGTTTTTTTGCTCGCTTGATTAAGGCGATGAGCATGGCTTCAGCAGCCACGGATGTTTTATGCAAATAGACTTGCCAATACATTAACCG
>CAYGPP010000080.1:0-18003 GCA_964351885.1 uncultured Marinoscillum sp. | reverse complement strand
ACGATCAATGAAATCAACAACTGGGTAGATGCAGATCAAAGCACCGGTAGGATTGTACATATTCCAAACGGACAGGTTTTTAAAACTCCACAAGCAAATTACAATCAAGGTTTCAGTCACATTTGGAACGAAATTGGCATTTTAGTGACATTTGAGAGTGATTGGAAATCCGCGAAACTTCACTTAGAAGAAATTGCTAATAAGCACGCAGAGCACCTTACAAAAGCAGCACAGAGAAAATTAAAAGAATCCTCAAAGAAGTTCATGATTTTTTACACCAACCTGACGCCTATAGTTTATACTTCGGTGAAGGAAAGTGGAGTGATGCTCACCATGAGGTATTTGGTAGGCCCAAGGAAGCGAAGAGCAACCGAACACGTGATTTGGGAGGATATCCTTGAGGTTTTTGGGGAGAGTAGTCATATTGACTTTGCTTACCCTACTCAGAGAATCTATTACAACGTACAGGAAGGAAAGCCACAAACCTCTAAGGCTCCAAACTATCCTCCTCGCTTTTAGCTACTCTTTCTCCGTATTTATCATAAAGCGTATTGCGGATCTCTTGGGCTCCAAATGGGCTGATTGCTCTAAATGTGACGCTCAAATGGACATGATCTTCTACTGACCTGATCAACGGACTATGACCATTGGTGCTCCATGGGCTAAGAAGGATTTCAGAACGAATAGCTTTTCTTTGTGTTTGATCGGCTTGAACTAATACTTCATAACAATGCTCACCGGTACTTCCAGAAACTTTCGATCGCGCACTTTTCTGAGTCAAAAATGGTTTTGAAACTAAAGTTTTCAGTGTGCTCCAATTCATTGAAGTACTTCTTTATCCTTCAGTGCATCTACAATGAACGGCTGCATGAATGTATCCAAGTGATAATTACCAGTAGACTTCTCTACCACAACTCCCGCTCTTGACATAGCCCGTAGTGTTGCCTTAGTCTTCTCTGGTGTCCATGAAGTGACACTGATAATCTTCGATTCATTTAACCTCTTGTGAAGGATAAATTGGATCAATAACATAGTCCATTCATCATCCAGTTGTTTGAGTACTTCTAATGAAGGGTAGGCGGGTTTTTCCACTTTAATAAAGCTTCTGTTAGCTGTACGCATATTGGTAATCCAACCATTCAGTGCCGTTCCAGGGTTTCCATTGCTATAGTTAAAGTAGGCATTGAACAAAGAAGCCATCTGCACATCATTGAGCTGTCCCGACTCTTCATTATAACCAAAAGACAATCCACTGGATTTATGTCTTTTCAAGATAAGGTCTTTGAGCTCTTCAGCATTGAACGGCCTCAAGTTAATTACCTCCACAAAACGATCTGCTAATCTCGTTTGCTGGTTGATTAGTCTGTAAGCATGGGGATTCATGTTGACTACAAAAAGTACGCGCTGACCGTAATCATCAATAAGTTGTTCCAGCTCTCTAACTACCTGCAACCCATTTTCTGAACGCTCCCAAAATAACTCCAAGTCATTGATAATAATCACACTACCGGCTGGAAGTCTTCCAATCATCTGCCTTAGCTCTGCTCTCTTTTGTAAAGTCTTCGAGAATATATCTGTGAATACTTTAAGCGATGTAGTACCAGATATAGGTGGGAAAATGGAATAGACGTTTTTCCCTTTGAATAGGCTTTGCATGATGTGTTTACCAAATGCCGTTTTACCCGAATTCCGCTCGCCTAGGAGCATAATACCTCCTCCAAAACCCGACTTGTAGCGTGATGCAGCTTTTCTAAAGGCTTCCTCCTCTTGTGGCCTTTTGATCCAAAAGTCTTTGCCAATATTTGACTTTCCACTAAATAGTGAAATATAATATTGTGGCAAATTCAGAATAGTCGAAGTGCTCGGGTTCAGTCTTTCCTTCAAATCTAGCAGACGACTATTCACAGAAAGTATTCGATTGGACTTATCCAATTTCTTACTGACTAGGATAGTTTCACTTCGTCCGTACCAAAGCTTGGTAATAAGTCCTTGTGTCACGGCGGATACTTTGCTTATAAGAGCTTCAGCACCAGTAATCATCTGCTGGCCTTGGTATGATCGCAGACCTGAAGTGAAGTCCTCAGCACTCTCTTGAATTTTTACAGATGAGAGCGGATCAAAGGCATTTTGAAGACACTCACCGGTCAACTCTCTGAACTGAGTCAAGTAAGTTTCCACTTGCTGTACTTCCTTTTCCAGTTTTCGTTGGCATAGCTGGTTAATCTCCTTCTCAGACATTTCCCCGCTAGTCTTTGAGTTTTCAATGTTGAATTGAGCCAAGCTAATCGCGTCTTGGGCGGTAAATACCGACCGTTTCAGCGACTCTATCAACTGCTCAAAAGATTCCTCCTCAGGCGTCTCATACCTCGATTTCATAAAGTATTCTACCATCCTTGATACCAGGATAGAGATGGTTTCGGGATTTTCTCTGGTATCAGTACGCAGTGAATAGATCTCTACCGACTCTGGCAGTTCCTCCGTCAGAGATACCATTTTTACCAAATGGCGGTCATGAACTTCGTACAATTCCGCATCAAAATCCAATTCAAACTTGACTTTTTCGAGGCTGACTTTTTCCCCTTCACTAAGCATCTCAATAACTTGATCGAGATTTTTCAGGTAGTTTACCTTGACAGATTGAGCAATCACCATATGGAGATCTTCAAACAAATCCGACTGCCTGTTTCGGGTATTGTTGATTGCCAACTCCAAGGAGATCATATTGAGCAGAGTGCGCGTATTGAGGAAGAAGCTTTCGCTAAATTCAAGCATCGACTTGCTGGCTTTGGCATAATAGTTTTTAGGCCTACTCCTACTAGCCAGTCGTTTGCCAATTTGCAATATTTCCATTTCACGCCCCATCGCATCAAGATTCTTTCTGAATTCCAAATTGAGTCTATTGAGATAGTTTATAGACTTACTTGCTAATGTTTCTTTCTCCAGTGATAAGGAATCTATTTTCTCAGAGAGATTGTCAGTCTTTGACCAGTCCTCCTCATTCCAAATTTTCTTTTCTACCCCATCCAGTGTTGAAATGATAGCTATCCCAATTTTTCTGAGATTTTTATAAAAACTCTCCTGATCCAGCTGGAACTTGTCTAATAGCTTTTGCATAAAGATCAATCGCGAATAGAGCTGGTAGTATCGCGCAACTTCTCTGTAGGGTAGGTCAATAGTAATTGGCTTACCAACGAAGAAATGCTTGGCTTTTTTCCACCTTTTAAGGGCTTTCAATCCAACAGAATCTTGACGCCCCACTTTGAAATCTCCCTCATCGAAAGCTACCCTCAGTTTCTTTGGGTACTTTCTAAAATCGGCATTAAGCCTATCCAAATACCATATGATAGTCTCTTCAAATTTATCACGGTGTGCTACCAACTCCTTGTCTCTCAGCTCATCGGTTATAATCGTTTTCAATCTGAAAAGTGATTCACTTTTCAGCTTATCTATTGCCTTTTTACGCTTCAAAAGCTCAGGGATGGCTTTGATATCCTTTAAGTCAGCATCTATTTTCTTTGACCGATCTAGCAATGATTCAATCACTTCAATATGGCTAGAAAAGACATTTTGAAACGCTTTCTGATAGAAAAGTTCCAAGACTTTCTGACCATTCTCATCTATTCGTCTAAGATTGTCCGTGATCTCCGTGTATTTGAATGACTTCAACTCTTCTAATTGCAGTTGCTCCGCTAGCTGACCGTCAAGACTATTCTCAACTTTCTTGAGAACTATGGCTTCCAGTTCCTCAAAATCCGTAGATGCACTGATGATCAATGAACTACCGATGGACTGTACCACATCATTGATCCCTTCGAAATGTGTGTCAAATTCCTTCAATTGTTTCTCAGGAAGCCCTATTATGACAAGATCCGCTTCAGCAGATTCTACTTTGACAATTTCTGAATTAGACTTTTCACTATCATCATTGTTGATCACGAGAACCTCCGCCCTTATGCGATAATCGGCGAGAATTGCTGCTGTTCTTTTGTAAATGTCCTCTGACTGTGAAGAATCAGGACTGATAGTAAGCACCCGCACTTTTGTTCTTAACCAAATCGGAGAATTGGTTATTAACCTAATGAGATTAAATGCGAGCGTAAGGTTTCGTCCCGCTCCGCTCCACCAGATGTCCACGCTTTTGTATTCGCCATATCCCCTTTCACGATTGTAATTGAGGAAAATGGTATTGAATTGCTGATAGCTAAAACTCTGAATTAGTTGTGTGAATCGCTCTCTATTGCTAGGCTGATTACTCCATCCCATCAATATGGTATTGGGCTCTACTCCAGGAAAACCATAAGTACGAGAGATGTGCTCCATCCCCTCATAGACTTCTCTACAATTTACGCTATAACGAAAGTATCCTTCGGCACTAGCCGTCTGCTCCAGATGAGATTTGGTACGTGATAGTATTTTATCATCACTCTTTTGGAGCTCAAATGCCGATAGCAAACCTAACCTTCCAGAAATAGCATTGCCCATTTCTACTAGATGTGTTCTGGTGGCTGGGTTGCCACTAAACATGATAATATTAGGGCGCCAATTACGATTGTGTAGTTTGTCCTTAGTGAGGTTGGTCAATCCTGACTTTACCAATGTAGCCCAAACCCCACTCCAAGCATCGCCAGAATCAAGAGTCAATTGCTTTCGTTTTAAATAGAGGTAAATCAGTCCTAGTATGAATATTGCACCCAATAAGGCTACAAAATCCAACTGAATCATCACGATGATACATGCCAATGCACCCAACACGCTCACCCATCCAGATATTTTAAAATCTGGCCTAAAATCCGAACTAGTCCAACGCTCAAAAGCAGCACTGATATTCAAAAATCCATAAGTAGTGATAAAAAATATGGAGACTACCCTAGCAATCACATCCAATTCTCCAATCAAAATACCTACCTCTGCAATCAGGAAAGTGAGCATTAGCGCATTTCGTGGTTCATTGGTTGGCCCATACCCTTTGCCGAAAATCCGAGGAGTGATTTTATCTATGGCTGTAGCCTGCAAGATGCGAGGGGCACCCAATATGCTTCCTAGTGCCGATGAAAGCGTAGCTCCCCAAATACCAGCAATAACCAATTGCGGAATCCACGAAATCTTCAACAAAACTTGAGAGTCTGAACTCAGCATGTTGGCATCCACCGAATAAGCGAAATAGAATGCTAAACCAATATAAACGACAAAGCCTACAGCTATTGCCATGATAGATCCTCCTGGTATAGACTTCTTCGGGTCTTTCAAGTCACCTGACATAGAAACTCCAGCCTCAAAGCCAGTCACCGCAGGGAAAAAGATGCCGAACAATACCATTAATGGAACGGCTGTAGAAGAACCAGAAAACGCAGGAGCAACTGGAGCAAAATCATGATCTCCCAAAAAAATGGAAACAAGAGATAAGACGATAGCAGCCATAATAAAGTACTGTGTCTTGATAGCAAGTGAGGTGCTAATAAATGTCAGTGTTGTTACAGCTAATAGAATGATAGATCCAGTTAAGCGGATATTGTTAATATCTGTGGAGTACCCCCAATAACTCAGGAAACTTTCAGAAAAACCAATGAGGTACAAGCTCACACTAAATGATAGCCCGACGAAAAGTGCTAGTCCCAACGTTCCTCCTATTGGTAAACCTAAGCTCCGAGAAATCATAAAATAGGTACCTCCTGCTTCTACTTTCCTATCCGTGGCAATGGATGAGACGCTTAGCCCAGTGGTGATAGATATGATGTGTGCTACCACGATGATTCCTATGGTTGCCCATAGCCCAGCTTCTCCGACGATCATCGGCAACCTGAGGTACATAATCACACCTAGAATAGTGAGGATCGAAGGGACAAAAACCCCTCCGAATGTGCCGAACTTTGAACTCTTTGCCATACTCAAATAAAGAAATATACTAATGTTACTCTAAGACTCAAATGTTATCTTGTAAGTCACGATAATTACGGTATAATACAGTTACTTTTTTAAATTTCTTAATTGTTAGGAATAAATAAAATGGATTACTTAAACGCTTATACCGAATCTATTGCAATATCTCTTGTAATCATCATTTCATACTTTTTCAATTTCATATCGAAAAAGACCAAAATTCCAAGTGTGCTCTTGCTAATTGGTTTAGGAGTGATTATTCAAGTATTATTAAAAACCACTTCTATTAGCCTTGATGCCTATATAATGGAAGCGTTGGAACTGCTGGGCATAGTTGGCTTAATCATGATTGTATTGGAAGCAGCGTTGGATTTGAAACTTAAAAAAGAAAAAAAGCCATTACTCATTCAGTCTTTTCTGATTGGTTTGTTAGCACTCCTAGGCACATCATTATCGATTGCCTATGTCTTTCATATCTATATTTTTGATGACTTCTTGAAAGCACTTATCTACGCGATTCCTTTATCAATATTGAGTAGCGCTATCATCATTCCGAGTGTTGCTTCATTGTTAGATAGTAAGCGAGAATTCATGATCTATGAGAGCACCTTCTCAGACATACTTGGGATCATGTTCTTCTACTTTGTCTTGGGTGGAGTAGATGCGCTCAGCACGGGTGAGATTGTACTAGAAGTATCTATGAGTATTGTTGTTACTGTAGTCCTTTCATTATTTATCAGTTACATCATGGTCTTCTTGCTACAGAAGTTGGAATCTAAGGTGAAATTGTTTTTTCTTATTGCTGTTCTGGTTTTACTCTATGCTACAGGTAAGATGTTTCACTTATCATCATTACTCATCATTATGGTGTTTGGCTTGGTACTCAACAACTACCGATTGTTTTTCAGGGGGAGACTGAAGCGTTTGATCGATCCTGATTCTTTGCATCATATCACAGAGGATTTTCACGTAGTGACCATGGAAACTGCCTTCGTGGTAAGAACATTCTTTTTTGTGATCTTTGGCATGACCCTAGATTTCTCTGGCATCACAAATCTTCCCTCTGTTTATGTAGCAGTTGCTGTACTGGTCATCACATACCTATTAAGATTTGTACTATTTAAGATTTTCGTTCGCAAAAATATCACTCCACAAATTTGGATAGCCCCTCGTGGATTAATAACGGTACTACTATTCTTTTCAATTCCGTCGCAGTTTTTAGATGAACGATTCAATCCTGCCATACTTTTGATCGTGATTTTGGCTACTAGTATTATTATGTCAGTGGGCTTGATTGCCAAAAAGGAAGACATTGAAGAAGTAGACGAATTGGTATTCGATGATTTGGATGCCCTTGATCAGGAAATAGAACTACTCAAAACGACGAATAAAAGTTAAAAGCGATACATTTCATGACTAACAACCTAGTAAGCTTGGGAATCCAAATAGTCCCAAAAAGTAAGACGAACGATAAGACCTATGATCTAGTGGACTTTGCCATTGAAGTCATTAAACAATCTTGCGTGAAGCATCTAATCACACCATTTGAGACGGTAATGGAGGGTAATTATGATGAACTCATGGCTATTGCCAAAAGAGCAGAACAGGCTGTGTTAGATGCTGGCGCAGATGAATGTATTGTGTACTATAGAATTCACTATCGCAAAGACGAAGATGTAACCTTCGAGGAAAAACGCCTCGACCGTTGAGGGTTGTAGTGATCGGTGGAGGTGCAGCTGGGTTTTTCTCGGCCATCAATATCGCTGAGAAAAATCCCAATGCTGAAGTAGTCATCCTTGAGAAATCAAGCAAACTGCTAACAAAAGTCAGCATATCTGGTGGTGGCAGATGCAATGTCACCAATGGCAGGACTAAGCCTAGCGAGTTAGTCCACTTTTACCCAAGAGGTCAAAAGAAACTGCATTCATTATTTAACAGCTTCTCCACTAAGGACATGGTGAATTGGTTGAAAGCTAAGGGTGTAACTACAAAAACCGAGGAAGACCTGCGAGTTTTCCCCTCCACCAATAATTCTCAGACGATCATCGATTGCTTTGTCAATGAAGCCTTTCGGCTAGGCGTAAAAATCAATAAACAGCAATCTGTAAAAGCTATTTTTCAGCGAGAAGGTTATTGGGTAGTGATCACAGACAAGGAAGAATTGGAAGCTGATAAAGTCGTTTTCGCGACAGGCTCATCTCCAAATTCATTGAAATTACTGTCAGAATTAGGGCTCAAGCAAACACCACTCACTCCTTCCCTTTTCACTTTCAATATTGATGACCGTAGACTAGAGGACTTGCCTGGTTTGAGTTTTGAAAACGCCGAAATCCGAGTCTTAAAATCAAAACTCAAGGCTGAAGGCCCACTATTGATTACCCATTGGGGATTGAGCGGGCCGGGTATTCTCAAGCTCTCCTCTTGGGGAGCCATCGACTTTCATACGCTAGACTATCACTTTGACATTCTCGTCAATTTCGTCCCTAATCTGACGCGAGAAGAAGTAGTGACCGCAATAAATGATCAGAAACAGTTCAGTCCAAAAAGGCAAGTAACCAATTATCCTCAATTCGGTATTCCACGAAGATTCTGGGAACGAATTTGCGAAACGGCCAATATCACTTCAGATCAACTAAATGCCGACCTTTCTAAAAAGCAAATCAATAAGCTGACCGAAGAGCTAACTCAAGGGTTATATCCTGTCACGGGCAAATCCACCTTTAAGGAAGAGTTCGTCACCTGTGGTGGAATAGCGCTAAACCAAATCAACTTGGACTCCTTTGAATGCAAAGAATTTAAGGGGCTTCACTTAGCTGGTGAAGTATTGAATATCGATGGTTTGACTGGTGGCTTCAATTTCCAAGCCTGCTGGAGTGCCGGGTGGGCTATATCGGAGTATTTGAGATAGAAGTGATTATTTTACTTCACCAAATCCAACCCAACTCTTATGAAATATAGATTGGGACGCGAACCGAGGCTATACATCCTGATACTAAAGAAGGACTTAGTGACATGCTTATGTCGCTTGAGTGAGATGCCTATGTCACTCGAGTGAGATGCCTATGTCACTTTTGAAGCCTCGGGATTTATCGTTAAGACCTATTTTGTATCCACTCTAGTTCGTCAGCAAGGCTATAGCAAAACCTCCAAGGTCTTCGTGCCCGTAGAAAGAGACCTTGGAGGTTTATTTTCTGATTTAGTCCTTGTTTACAACCGAAGAATGTAATTGGTTCTTTCTAAATCTTCGCTAATTTCAGCTTATGAAAAAGCTGCTGCTCACATTCATCATCTCCTCTCTTACATATATCGGATACTCCCAAGGTGTAAGCGTCTCCTACCTCATTCCTAAAAATGGCTATCTCTCCGCTCCTATCAGTCCTTTCTCCATTAGAGGTATTGGCATAGGAAATATTGTCGGAATAGAAACTGGAGCTACTTTATATAGCATTCCAGGCTTGGCAATGGAGGACTTGCCGTTCACTTATAACAAACCTCTTGTTGGGCCACATTACTCGGTGCTCGTTCCCATTCAATTGTTCGTGAAAATTCCTACTAAAGTGATTAATGTAAAGTTCTTGGCTGGTGGATTCCTTTGGCTGAATATCAATCCAAGGATCAATGAAGGAAACATGGATCGAGCATTGAGAGCTTATGAATCATGGAAGGTAGCCAACACAGATTTCGAATTGAAAACTAAGCTTGGACGAGGCTTGATGGCCGGAGTAGAATTCGAGATCAAAGTTAATAAGCAGTTCTCCATCACTGCTGAAACTTCCTACCTCCTCGGAGGTGCTACTTCGAGTCTTAAAGGAAGCTACGCTGGCGGCAACACTACGATTGAAACTAAGTCATTCGATACAGATGATGCGACTATGCTGATTCAGGGAATGGAGATTTCGGTTGGGGCGAAGTTTTAAAAAGAAAAGGCCAAGAACATTACTATCCTTGGCCTTATCCACTTTTTAATTCTTCTTAAGTCTAATGGACATTTCCCATCAACTTCCTTATTGGTTTACTGAATAAAGCCAGCACCAGACCTGCTCCTATAGTAGTATAAACTATCAACATATATTGGTCCGGCATCTGACTCAATGCCTCTTCACTTCCACCAGATAAATCACCACTGATTCTTCCTGCTATCAGATTACCAAAAGACACTGACATAAACCAAATTCCCATCATCTGACCGTAGTACTTTTTAGGTGCCAACTTAGTCGTCAAGCTTAATCCTACTGGACTCAAACTTAGTTCGCCGAATGTATGAAACATGTAAGTCAACAATAACCAAGACGGGGCTGCAAGCTCACCTGAAACTGCTATTTGTGAAGCAAAGAACATCACCAAGAAACCTACTCCTAATAGGATAAGTCCAAATGCAAACTTAATTGGACTTGATGGCTCCAGATTTTTTCGAGCTAACCATACCCACATAGCTCCAAAAACTGGGGCAAAAATAATGAGAAACATAGGGTTGACTGCCTGCAAAATACCAGCAGCCATTTCAAAACCAAATACATTTCGATCAGTAAAACGATCTGCGAACAAATTCAGTGTAGACCCTGCCTGCTCAAAGCCAGACCAGAATAGTGCTGAAAAAACGAATACAATGGAGATCACAATGGTCTTGTTCCTTTCCTCCTTGGTAACTCCTCCGAAGAAAATAACATAGCCCAAGAATCCAAAAGCAACCAAAAGGATAATGACCCCTGACGTATCAGCAATAGTAAGCGCATCCACGGGAATTAAACCAGCAAAGACCAACACCAGTAGCCCTGCAGCTGTGGCCAGCGCTACCTTCACGCCTCTAACTAACTTATTCTTTTGATCGACTTCTTCCTTAGATTCAAAAACAGGAGGATCTCCAATACCATCAAGATACCCACTGGTCAAGCGGTATTGTATTAGACCAAAAACCATAAATAAACCAGCCATACCAAAACCTAAATGCCAGTTTACCTGCTCGCCTAAAGGAGAGATAATCAATGGCGAGATAAAGGCTCCAATGTTGATCCCAGAATAAAAAATGGAAAAACCTGCGTCTCTTTTTGCACTCTCTGATTTTGAATACATTGACCCGACCATTGAACTAATATTAGGTTTTAACAATCCTGTACCGAGTGCTATGAAAATCAATCCCAAGTAAAATGGGATTGTATCCATCCGTGTCAGTTCCGTTTTTACTCCCGCATCACTCATCAAGTCAAAAAGTCCAGGCAAAGCCATCGTAAAGTGACCAAGAGCTATAATAATTCCTCCATACCAGACTGACCTCTTAAGGCCTAGCAGTCTATCAGCAATCCAACCACCTGGTAAAGCAAAAACATAAACACCCATTACATAGAGTCCATAAATCGCCCCTCCTTCAGTATCATTTATACCCATCCCTCCATCTACAAGGCTAGTTGTAATAAATATTAGAAGTAACGCTCGCATGCCATAATAGCTAAAGCGTTCGAACATCTCCGTGAAAAACAATGTAGCTAAACCTCTAGGGTGCCCCATGAATGTTTTATCTGAACTCATTGGTTAGGTGTATTTAGTTTAAAATAATTTTCGGTTTTGGTTATTTAATCAGCAACAATGATAAGAAATTATAATCAAGTGATGGTGGCTATTTGATGATTGGGCTGTTTAAAAGGATTATACATTTCATTTTGATAATTATCCGCATAAGTTTGCATTGCAAACGTTTTCACCACCCTTAAATCACCCAATACAATGACCATTATCATCAATTCAAACAACAACACCACAGACCTTTGATCTCGAAATAAAGGACTAAAAACCACAACACTATGAAAGAATTCGGAATGAAATCTCAGAAAATTGGTCTTGAAGCTGCCCGTATAAAAAAAGTAAAGGAAGCTCATTGGAACCTTAACCCTGCACAATTAATAGAAGATGCTCTCAAAAATGGAGAAGGTCATCTTACTGATACTGGAGCTTTAATGTGCGATACAGGAGTATTTACAGGTCGGTCTCCGAAGGACAGGTATATCGTAGAAGACGAAAATACTAAAGATAAAGTATGGTGGGGCGAGATCAACAAACCCATAAGCCCAGATCACTTCAATAGAATCCATGACAAGATGATTGGTTTTCTAGAAGACAAGAAAGTCTATGTGAGAGATGCCTATGCTGGTGCTGATAAAACTCACCGACTAAAACTCCGAGTCGTGAATACACTCGCTTGGCACAATCTGTTCTGCTACAACATGTTCATCACTCCTCCTGAGTATAAACTAAAAGATTTTGATCCCAATTTCACAATCCTCTGCTGTCCTGATTTTGAGGCGGATCCTGACACTGATGGTGTGCGTCAAGAAAATTTCGCTATCGTGAATATGACCAAGAGAATGATTCTGATTGGTGGAACAGCTTACTCAGGTGAAATGAAGAAAGGGATTTTCTCGGTGCTCAATTTCCTCTTGCCTACAGAAGAGGGCGTGCTACCAATGCACTGCTCGGCGAATATGGGAATCGAGCAACATGATACCGCAATCTACTTCGGATTATCCGGAACCGGTAAAACCACACTCTCTGCTGACCCTGAAAGGTTGTTGATTGGGGATGATGAACATGGCTGGGGGGATAGTAACGTATTCAATTTTGAAGGAGGCTGCTATGCAAAAGTGATCAACCTTAGTGAAGAAAATGAACCGGATATCTTTAATGCCATCTCTTATGGTGCTATCCTTGAGAATACGAGATTCATACCTAACACCAGATCTGTAGATTACACCAATACATCAGTCACGGAAAACACTCGTGTCTCCTATCCTATTGAGAACATAAAGAACATCACAAAACCATCCATAGGTGGTTTGCCTAAGAACATATTCTTCTTGACTTGTGATGCATTCGGGGTGATCCCGCCAATCCAGAAACTGACCAAAGGGCAGGCTATGTACCACTTTATCTCTGGTTATACTTCTAAAGTAGCTGGAACAGAAGCTGGAATCACAGAACCAGTTCCTGTATTCTCTGCTTGCTTTGGAGCACCATTCATGCCGCTTCACCCAACCAAATACGCTGAGATGCTCGGTAAGAAAATGGAAGAAAATGAGGTTAAAGTCTGGCTAATCAACACTGGATGGACTGGTGGCCCTTACGGCGTAGGATCAAGGATTAAGTTGAAATATACCAGAGCTATGATTTCCGCGGCACTCTCTGGAGTCTTAGAAAATGTTGGTTATCGTACCCATTCCATCTTTGGAGCCAAGATGCCGTTGACATGTCCTAATGTGCCAAATGAAATTCTTAGTCCAAGAGAAACTTGGAAAAATGATGATGCTTTCTATCAAAAAGCAAATGATCTGGCCGTGAAGTTTAATAAAAACTTCGATAAGTTCAGAGAGTACGCTGGTGAGGAAATACTTGCTGGAGAGCCAAAAGTGAATGAGAAATATGCGACTTCCTAAATAAGTCATTATTCAATAAAAAAACCGATTCTGATCTCAGAATCGGTTTTTTTTGATCAAATACTTAGCGTTTATCATCCAGTATTACGCATAGCTGAAGCAATAGCATTGATGGAAAGCATCAATTGAGTTTGTGTTTGCTCAGAAGCCGGATCGTTGGCCGCTTTTTCTTTTCTCCATTTGGCCAGTAGTTTGACTTGTAAAAAGTGAAGCTTATTCATCAATGAGATTCTGAGTTTATTAGAATAATAGTGATTCTTTCTACGCTCCTCTATATCAGCACCCAGTAAATCCATCAGCATATCGCGAGTCAATTGTAGTTCATCAAGGAACATTCCTAAAAACTTCTCCTTTATTGACTTATCTGTAACTAGTGTAGCGTACTCCTTCATGATATCAGCGTCTGTAGCCGCCAAACTTGTATCCACGTTGGTCAAAACATACCTTATGAAAGGATCAAACTTCAATGTTTTCTTAAACTCCGCATAAGACTTATCATCTTCGGTTTTAAGTTTATTTATAGCTGTTCCCAAGCCATACCAGCTTGTCATGTTGTATCTGGATTGACTCCATGAGAAAACCCACGGAATAGCGCGCAAATCCTCTAAGGAATTGGCTCCAGTCCTTTTCGCAGGTCTAGATCCGATTTTGCTCGTCTCTATCGCATCAATTGGAGTAGCTTCTCTGAAGTAAGGAATAAATCCTTCCTCGCGCATCAAGTTCTCATAATGCTTCTTGCTGTCATCAGCTAACTTCTGCAATACGGAAGCCAATGGATGTGGCTTGCGTTCCGTGAATTGACTAAGAATAGATGCAGATGCAGTTGTCGCAACCAGCAATTCAATATTATACTCGGCATTAACCTTGTTGGCATATTTCTGAGCTATTGTCTCACCCTGCTCTGTCAATCTCAAATCACCTCCGATACTAGAATGCGGTAATGAATTAATAAAGTAATGTGTTGGCCCAGCACCTCTACTGATCGACCCACCTTTACCGTGGAAGAACCTAATGTTTAAGTCATATGCTTTACCTGTTTCATAAAGTCTTGATTGCGCTTTGTACAGATTCCATTGGCTGGCCATTATGCCACCGTCCTTATTGCTATCGCTATACCCAACCATCACCTGCTGAGTAGCTTTTTCTGTTCCTTCTCTATCTCTAAAATAGGCCAAGCTTCTTTGCGTAAATGGATGACTCAAAAATCCTTTCAAAATATCAGGGCCATTTTCCAGATCATTGATGGTCTCCAATAATGGAACTACCGGCAAATCTGAAACAAGCCCTTCTCTGGTCTGTTTAGTCAGACCCGCCTCACGAGCCAATAAATACACCAACAACAAATCAGACACACTTCGAGTCATGCTTACTATCAATGACCCAATAGAATCCGTCCCATATTTAGCTACATGGGATTCTAATACCCGCAAGCATTTGACCACCGCCTCAGCATTTGGTCCCAATTTTAAGTTTTGATGAGTGAAAGGTCTATTCGATTTTAATTCCTTGTTGATAAACGCTAATCTTTCCTCCTCTGACCAATTCGGATAATCCGTTTTTTCGAATCCTGCAGCCTCTAGCAACTGCTCCATCGCCTTATCGTGAAAAGCGCTATTCTGTCTTACATCAATTTTAGCAAGATAAAATCCGAATGTTTCGACCGTTCTTATCGCAGAATGAATATCATCATAAGCAATCGTTTTAGAACCATAAGCAATCATTGCCTTTTGAAGTAATTTCAAATCAACGATTAGCTCACGAGCGGACAAATAGCATCCAGGATATTCCATGATCTCAGTAGCATGTCCACGCTTGGTATCTACAGGCAATCTCGAAATCAAAACATTCACATATTGTCGAAACGCCTCTCCTCTATTCCTTGAAAATGCATCATCTCCTCTACCAGCAAGAATGGCTTGCATCTCAAGCACACGCTCCTTCAACTTGGCATCTACCTCATCAAATTCGGCAGTGAAACTTAGATGTTTTACCAAATCAGTCAACTTTCGTTTGACAACTACTATGGCATTCAATCTTAAAACATTCAGGGTCTCTGCGGTTACCTGATCGGTAATCAGCGGGTGACCATCTCTGTCGCCACCTACCCAGTCGCCAAAAGATAACTTGGGCCATGCATTCAAATCGAATAAAGTCTCACGACTGAATCCTTGATCCTCCCAAGCTTGAATCAATCTCCCGTCAAGTACAGGTGTTACCTCAGGAAACACATTCGTCAGATAATGGACAATATTTCTAAGCTCCGAAGCTACATCTGGCTTTTCAATGAAAATTTCGCCTGTCTTGTATAGTCGATAAAGTGTTAGTTTAATATTATGACGAATAGCATCTAGCTCCATCTTGGTGTACATCGAGTTCTCTCTGCTTACCAATAGTAAGTAAAGTTCACGGTGATGTTCCAGCACGGTTGCGCGCTTAGCCTCAGTAGGATGAGCTGTCAAAACAGGTTCGACTCTAATATTTTTTAGTCTGATGGCAATGTCTTTTTCATCGATCTTGTGCTCCTTCAATTTTTGAAGGTTACTGGCCCAAAGGCCATTGACAGATGCAAGATCTTTATCTTCTATGGCTCGTCTGTTCTGGACAGCACCATTGATTTCAACCATATTAACCAACTGAAATACTAGGGAATATAGCTGAACGTGCTTAACTGTTAAATCTTCAGGAGCCAAATTTCCCAAGTCATTAACCCAAGGAATTTTAGCGGCCATCTCTACCTCACCATTTTCAATCAAAATCTCCTCTAGCGCCAATAACAAATACTCAAGATCTTCATAGGGTTTTCCCAGTGTACTCTTCAATAGGTCAAGCATCACTTTCATAGTAGTAATTTTATTATTTCGTGCAAAATATGACATATTTCGCATTATATCTTAATTATCATTGTAAAAATAGCAATTTCTTAATCTGTTGATTGAATCCACGTTTCATTACTCTTGCGGTGTTAACTTTACCATCAAAATAACTCAGAACAAAAAATGGATAATCGGAAATACTTACCTTTTGTAATTGTAACAGGAATCATACTAATCGTACTGCTTACGCTTTCAAACAGCATTATATATCAAGTGAAATCAGGTGAAAGAGCTGTCATCTTCAACACTTTCACGGGACACTTGGATAAAGACAACATCATGGGGCCTGGTTATCACATGAAAGTGCCGTGGAGTGACGCTAACGTATTTGATGTTACTGAAAATCAAATTGAAGAAACTATGGATGTTTTGGATAAAAATGGTTTGGGCATCAGCGTGGATATTACCGTAAGATTTCACCCAGTGTATGATAGCATTGGAGAAATTTATGAGACATTCCGGTTGGATTATATCCGTAGATTGGTGATTCCAGAAGTGAGGTCTACAGTAAGGCAAGTAATGGGTCGTTATACAGCAGAAGAGATTTACTCTACCAAAAGACCTGAAGTGGAAGGCGCCATTAAGTCCGAAACTGATGGTATACTTGGAGCTGAAGGCAACAACATAGAGATGCGAGCGCTACTTATTAGAGCCATCAAGTTACCGGAGCAAATTCGCATGGCCATCGAGAGTAAGCTGAAGCAAGAGCAAGAAGCATTGGCTTATCAGTTTAGATTGGATAAAGAAAAAAGTGAAGCTGAGCGTAAACGAATTGCTGCGGACGGAGAAGCTATTGCCAATAAAATCATTAATAGTAGTTTAACTGATGAGTTACTTAAAATGAGAGGAATTGAGGCTACAATCGAAATCTCAGCATCTCCTAACGCCAAAGTGATCGTCATAGGTGGTGGTAAGGAAGGTCTACCACTCATCTTAGGAAATAATTAGAACTAAGCGGCTCTTGATGAGTTGTATATTCCGAAGTATATTTAAGGAAATAACTGAAAAAGGAAAAACAAACGTAAATGTCGAACGAAGCTGAAATCAAAGTAAATGGTAATTCATTCAAACTTCCGGTTGTAGAAGGTACGGAAAATGAGCAGGCTATTGATATTAGTAAACTAAGGTCAGAATCTGGATTGATTACGATTGACCCAGGTTTCAAAAATACAGGCTCTACTCAAAGCGCCATCACATTTTTGGATGGAGAAACTGGAATCCTTCGATACCGTGGTTATCCGATAGAACAACTCGCAGAGAAATCTTCGTTTCTTGAGGTATCGTACCTTTTGATTTATGGTGAATTACCAGAAAAAGTCGAATTTGAAAAATTCAGAAAGGACATCACGAATCATACGTTAGTTCATGAAGATATCAAGAAGCTATTGGATGGCTTTCCCTCTACGGCACATCCGATGGGCGTTTTGTCTTCTCTAGTAACATCACTTACGGCCTTCTACCCCGAGAGCCTAGATCCGAATAGATCTAAGGATGAAGTGGATATGAGCATTATACGCATATTAGCAAAGATGCCAACATTCGCTGCTTGGTCTTACAAGAACCAAATGGGCCATCCTGTGGTCTATCCAGATAATAGTTTGGATTATTGTGGAAACTTCCTCAAAATGATGTTTGGTCTTCCAACTGAAGATTATAAACAGCATCCGGTCATTACTTCTGCCCTTGACAAACTGTTGATTCTTCATGCAGATCATGAGCAAAATTGCTCTACTTCTACGGTGAGAATTGTGGGCTCATCTCAGGCGAGTCTTTATGCTTCACTATCAGCAGGTATTAATGCATTATGGGGTCCACTCCATGGGGGAGCCAAC